>JACZKT010000195.1 GCA_014859905.1 Rubrivivax sp. | reverse complement strand
CGGGCCAGCGCTGCTCGATTTCGGTGAAGGTGGCGCCCTCGAAGCGGCCGAAGGCGCGTTCGCGCAGCTCGAGCTCGGTGTTCACCGCCAGGCCGGTGGCGGCAGCCAGCGCCTGCGCCGTGGCCTGTGCGCGCTGCAGGTCGCTGCTGTAGATCGCCGTGATGCCCTCGGCGGCCAGCGCCTGCGCCAGCCGGGCCGCCTGCCAACGGCCGGTGTCGTCCAGCGGCTCGTCGGTGTGGCCCTGGATGCGCTGCGCGGCGTTCCATGCCGTCTGGCCGTGGCGCAGCGCGAAGACCCGCGTCGGTTCGTCCACGGCAGTCACCGACGCCGTCAGCGCTCGGTCGGCCGCGGCACCGCTACACGCCCCACACCACCGGCTCGCCGGCGGTATGGGCCCGCCGCAGCATCTCGATCATCGGCCACAGGCGTTGGCGCAATGCGACAGCGCGCGCGCCGCCCGGCTCGTCGGCGTCTTCGTCGTCGCCAGGCATGGCAGCCTCCTCGGCGTCGATGGCCGCCTGCAGCGCCGCCAGCGCCGCGGGCATGGCCGTCACTTCGATGATGCCCTGGGCCGCCGGCTGGCGGCCCAGCAGGGCCAGCAACTGGTTGCCATGCGGCCCGAGCATGATCAGGTCACCGGTGGCCTTGCTCTTGAACTTGTAGATCATCTCGGCTCGCCTGCACAGAACTTGTCCTGCCGTGATTGTGCCGCCTGCAAAGGCACCCGGCTTCAGCCGCGGATGAGCCTGATGCGCGGCGGCGCTGCCACGTCGCCGGGGCCCGCAGCGGCCACCGTTGTTGCCAGCCGCTGCTCGAAGCTCAGGCTGTCCAGCGCCGGCGCGAACAGCCAGCCCTGGAACTCGTCGCAGCCGGCGTCGTGCAGGAACTGCCGCTGGGCCTCGGTCTCCACGCCCTCGGCGATCACCTTCATGCCCAAGGCACGCGCCATCTGCACGATGGCGCACACGATGCCGGCGTCGCTGTCGTCAGCGGGCAGACCGGTGACGAAGCTGCGATCGATCTTGAGCTTGCCGATCGGAAAGCGCTTGAGGTAGGCCAGGCTCGAATAGCCGGTGCCGAAGTCGTCGATCGACAGCCGCACGCCCAGCGCCGCCAGCGCATGCAGGCGCTGCAGCGCCTCGTCGGCGTCGTGGACGAGGATCGATTCGGTCAGTTCGAGTTCCAGCAGCTGGGCCGGCAGGCCGCTGACGGCCAGCACGCTGCCGACGCGATCGGCAAAGCTCGACTGCCTGAACTGCAGCGCCGAGACGTTGATGGACACTGGCACCGCATGCCCCCGCTGATGCCACAACGCGGCCTGCCGCACCGCCTGCGTCAGCACCCAGTCGCCGAGGGCGACGATGAAGCCGCTGTCTTCGGCCACCGGGATGAAGTGTACCGGCGACATGTCGCCATGCTCGGGGTCCCGCCAGCGCAGCAGCGCCTCGGCGCCGACGATGCGGCCGCCGGCCAGACTCACCTGCGGCTGGTAGTGCAGCCGGAAGCGGTTGCTTGCCAGCGCCTGGCGCATGGCGTGGTCCAACCGTATGTGCTGGCGGCGGTCGACCTCGGTGCGCAACTGGTGCAGGCGGAAGTTGGCGCGGCCGTCGGCCTTGACGGCGCGCATGGCGGTGTCGGCGTGGCGCGCCAAGTCGTTCAGGGTGCTGCCGTGCGAAGGCGCCAAGGCGATGCCGATGCTGCAGGTCAGCGTGAAGGGCACACCGTCGTTGTCGAAGGGCTGCGCCACCACCTGCAGCATCGGCATCGCC
>JACZKT010000194.1 GCA_014859905.1 Rubrivivax sp. | reverse complement strand
GCCTGGGCGGCGCGCGCCTCGGCGGCGGCCCGTTCGCGCGCCTCGCGCTCGGCGCGTTCGTCGGCGGTGAGCGTGCGCGGCACCACCATGCGCACCGAGCCGTCGCGGTTGAGCACCTGCTGCTCGCGGTGGGTGCACTCGGGAATCGGGCGGTCGGCCGTGATGCGGCGCCCCTTGTCGTCGATGCAGGTGTAGATGCCGACCGGCGGCTTGGCGGGCTCCTGGCTCCAGCCGGCAGCCGCCCATGAACACAGGCCCAGCGCAAGCAGGCCGTGCACGACGCGCGCAAGCAAGACAGGGTCCACCATTCAGACTCCGTAGCGTTCGCGGTAGGCCCGCAGCGGCCCCGCGAAGGCGGCCAGCGCGGGATCGCTCGACTCGTTCAGATACTGCAACAGATCTTCGAGTGTCGCGATCGCCGCCACGTTCATCCGCAGCTGCTGCGTGACGTACTGCACCGCGCTCCAGGGTGCATCCTGGCCGCCCTCGGTCGCGCGCTCCTGGCGGTCGAGCGCGATCGCCACGCCGCAGGGGTGGCCGCCGGCGGCCGTGATCATCGCGATCGATTCGCGCACCGAAGTGCCTGCTGAAATGACGTCATCGATGATGAGAACGCGCCCGGCCACCCTGGCGCCGACAAGGAGCCCCCCTTCGCCGTGGTCTTTGGCCTCCTTGCGGTTGTAGGCAAAGGGCACGTTGCGGCCGCGCCGCGCCAGCTCCACCGCCACCGCGGCGGCCAGTGTGATGCCCTTGTACGCGGGGCCGAAGATCATGTCGAAGGGCAGACCCGTCTCGAGCAGGCGGCGTGCGTAGAATTCCGCCAGGCGGCCCAGCTTGGCGCCGTCGTCGAAGAGACCGGCGTTGAAGAAATAGGGCGACAAGCGCCCGGCTTTGGTCTTGAACTCGCCGAAGCGCAGCACGCCGGACTGCGCCGCGAACTGCACGAACTCCTGCGCCAGGGCCGGGTTGCGCTGCGGTATCGGTGCGGCCGTCATGCGAAGGGGCTTCCTTTGGGTTTCAGACTCGTCACGCTCAACGTCAACGGCATCCGCTCGGCGGCCAGCAAGGGCCTGGCTGCGTGGGCCGAAAGCGCAGCCGCGGATTGTATGGGGGTCCAGGAAGTCAAGGCCCAGGCCGAAGACGTGGCCGGCCGCCTGGACCGCGTGGCCGGCCTGCAGGGGCACTTCCACTTCGCCCGGAAGAAGGGCTATTCGGGCGTCGGCCTATACACGAGGCGCTCGCCCAGTGCCGTGATCACCGGCTTCGGCAGCATGGAATTCGACGCCGAGGGCCGCTGGGTCGAGACACGCTTCGACACCGCGGGCCGCAAACTCAGCATCATCAGCTGCTACTTCCCCAGCGGCTCCAGCAGCGAAGAGCGCCAGGCGGCCAAGTTCCGCTTCCTGGCCCGAATGTACCCGCACCTGATGAAGCTCAGGGCCGAACGCGAGTTCATCCTCCTTGGCGACATCAACATCGCGCACCACGAGATCGACCTCAAGAACTGGCGTGGCAACCAGAAGAACAGCGGCTTCCTGCCCGAGGAGCGGGCCTGGATGACCAAGCTGCTGACGCGCGGCGGCCTGGTCGACGTCTTCCGCACCCTCAACCCGCACCCCGATCAGTACACGTGGTGGAGCAACCGCGGGCAGGCCTGGGCCAGGAACGTGGGCTGGCGCATCGACTATCACCTGGCGACGCCGGCCATCGCGGCCACGGCCAGGCGCGAATCGATCTTCCTCGACGAGCGCTTCTCGGACCATGCACCGCTGACGATCGACTACGACTTCGAGCTCTGAGCGGATGCGGCCTCGTCGGCGCCTGTGGCGTCGGCCGCCGAGAGACCGGACCGGATCGACCTCGCGCCCGTGCCGATCGACGATCGCTCTCACGCTTCGTCGTGGCGGCGGATCAGGCCGGCGGCACGGCCTGCAACGGCGCGAAGCTGGCCGCACGCTTGTCCTGCCAGGCTGCGATGGCGGTGCGCATCTCGTCGATGTCGAAGATCGCGCTTTGCAGCAGCGTCATCTGTTGCAGCGCCTCGGCCGTGGAGTGGTCGGCGGCGTACTGCAGCGCCTGCTTGCTGCCGGCGACGGCCAGCGGCGACTTGGCCGCGATGCGTTCGGCCAGCGCCAGCGCATGGGCGAGCAGTGCAGTGGCGTCCGGCAACACGGCGTTGACCAGGCCCACGGCCAGCGCGCGCCCGGCGTCCAGGCGGTCGCCGGTGTAGGCCATCTCGCGCGCCACGCCCGCAGGCACGATCTTCGGCAGCCGCTGCAGCACGCCCAGGTCGGCAGCCATGCCGATGTGGATTTCCTGCACCGTGAAGAAGGCATCGGCCGCACAGACGCGGATGTCGCAGGCCGCCGCCAGGTCGAGCGCGCCGCCGATGCAGCCGCCCTGCACGGCGGCGATGACGGGAAAGCGCGCCTCTTCCAGCACGTCGAAGCAGCGCATGAGCTGGCGCAGCGAGTCCTGGAAGGCCAGCCGGGCGCGTGCCGTGCTCGTGTCGAGCATGGCCAGGCCGGAGGCGAAGACCTCCAGCGCCATGCCGGCGCTGAAGTGCCTGCCGCTGGACGAGATCACCAGCGCGCGCGTGCGGCCGGCGGCGTTGAGCTCGCCGACGGCGTCGCGCAGTGCCGGAAAGAACGCCGGGTCGAAGGTGTTGAGCCGTTCGGGGCGGCACAGCTGCAGGTGGGCGACGCCGGATTCGGCCTGTTCGATGCGGAAGGGGGTGTCGTTCATGACCGGCAGCATAGCCGTGGTTCAATTCGTCAATGGAGATCCTGACCACCGGTGACGGTCTGCGGCTGCACCTGCAGCGCTGGCGGGCACCCGGCGTGGCGCACGGCACGGTGCAGATCGTGCATGGCCTGGGTGAACACATCGGCCGCTACGAAGCGCTGGCCGCGGCGCTGAATGCCGCCGGCTGGGACGTGGCCGGGCACGACCAGCGCGGCCATGGCCGCAGCGAAGGCGCTCGCGGCACCATCGACGGCCCGCAGAGCCTGCTGGCCGACCTGAGCGCGGTCAGCGACCACGTGCGCGAGGGCGGTCGGCTGGTGCTGCTGGGCCACAGCCTGGGCGGCTTGATCGCGGCGCGATTCGTTGCCGAGGGCCTGAACCGCCGCGCCGAACGCTGGCAGCGCGACGTCGACGGCCTGGTGCTGTCCTCACCCGCGCTCGACCCCGGCCTGGGTCCGGTGCAGCGGCTGCTGTTGGCCGTGGCGGGGCGCGTGGCGCCCGACCTGCGCCTGTCCAATGGCCTCAAGCCCGAATGGATTTGCCGCGACCCCGAGGTGGTGCGCCGCTACGTCGCCGACCCGCTGGTGCACGACCGCGTGACGGCGCGGCTGGTGCGTTTCATCGTCGACGCCGGCAAGGCGGTGCGCGAACGTGCGCCGCAATGGCGGGTACCCACCCTGCTGATG
>JACZKT010000002.1 GCA_014859905.1 Rubrivivax sp. | reverse complement strand
CGGCGAAAAACACGATCTGTCCGTGGGGCGTGGCTTGGGCTGTCTCGTCCCAGCGCACGTGCACACGGCCGCCCATCGTGTCGACCACCATCGCGTCCTCGCTGGCCTGCGCCAGCACGGTCTTCTTCGGTTCGTTAGCTTTACCCATCGGGTGAGTGTGCCAAACAGACTCAAACCCGCGCCAGCGTTGAAGAAAACGGCCAGCGCGCAGGTTCAACTGCGGTACTTAGGGTGATGCTTCCTACAATGCGATCCATAGGCCGGTCTCGGTTGTTCCGTGTGCTTCGATAACCCACGATAACAACGGAGCACCGGCCTATCTTGTTGGTGCAACGTCCCGCGATGAAGCCGGCGGCGCTCTCACCAACGCCCGAAAAGACCGACGGACATCAGACGCTCATGGCCCCCGGATTGCGGCGGACATAACAGGCGCCAACAGCTTGCGATCATCGGCACCACTTTCACGTGCAGTGCGCCGGGACTTCGTGCACTTCCACCGCCACATGCACCACGTTCAGGCGCGGAGGAATGCGCGCCTTGTAGCGTTCCGGTGGCAATGGCCGCGTGCTGGCGACCACCAGTTCGGCGGCCCACAGCCCTGGTCCGATGCACCAGAGGTGAAGATCGACGATTCGGTCGTCCGGTGTCATCTCAATCTCCGCCTTCAATGCCGCCACCTTCTCGGCGTCGGCCTGCCGATCCAGCAACACCCGACTGCTCTCGCGACACAGCCCAAAGGACCAGCGCAGCACGATCAGCGCTCCGACGATCCCCATCGCCGGATCCATCCACACTGCGTCGGCGTACTTGGCGCCGAGCAGCGCGGCGATCGCCAGGACCGATGTAAGCGCATCGGCCAGCACGTGCAGGTAGGCGGCGCGCAGGTTGTGGTCGTCATGAGGACGATGGTGGCGGAGTCCGTGATGATGAGACAGATGATCGTGATCGTGCCTGTGTCCGTCGCGGCGCTGCCGATCGGCCTCCGACGCGCCCGTCAGCAGCCATGCGCTCAGCCCGTTCACTGCCAGCCCGACGACGGCCACCGCAATCGCCTGATCGAACGAGATGGCTATCGGCGACCACCAGCGTTGTAGACACTCGAACACCATCAGCAGCGCCAAGCCGGCCAGCAGCAAGGCGCTGGCGAAGCCGCCGAGCGCGTTGATCTTGCCGGTCCCGAAGCTAAAGCGCGAATCGCCGGCATGGGAACGTACCAGCGTGTAGGCCAGCCAGGCGACACCGAGTGCGGCCGCGTGCGAACCCATGTGCAGGCCGTCGGCCAGCAATGCGACCGAACCAAAGGCCAGCCCGGCCGCGATCTCGACCCCCATCGTGACCACAGTCAGCCCGAACACCAGGGCCGCACGTTGCTGCCCGGGCATGACGCGCTGCAGGCCGAAACGGTGGTCGTGAGCGCCGACGAAGACGGTGTCGTTCATGGCATGTCTCCGTGCGCCGCTCAAAACCGGCGAGGTGTTGTGAATGGAAGTTTCATACGTTGAAGGCTTAGCCAGCTACGGCGGCCCCGAGTCATGCGTGCACACTCGCAAGGGTGTGGGCGAAGCGTTGACAGGGGGACGCGCGGGCCGGGTATTGAGCTGCGTAATCCATGCCCCGGGCCGAGAGGTCGGGGATGTCCGGGGTGCCGAGGTGGTGGAGACACACCGAAGGCCACACCGTGCCTGCCGCATTGGCGAGGCAGGCAAGGACCCCGCGCAGTCAGAGACCCCGCGCACGCGCGCAAGCACCTTGCTCGGGAACCGGGAAATCCCGCGTCCTTCTGTGGCCCGCCGGGAGGCGTTTACTGCAGAGCGCATCGAAAAGCCCAAGGGCGTACAGCGATGAGTCACGGACGCGGGAAGTCGCATCGCGGCGTAGTACCGAAGAAGCTGTCGAACAAGGCTGCGGGGGAAGTTCCTGCGGCGGCGGAGGCGGTGGAGGGAAGGCTGCGAGCCAAGGGGAATGTCCTCGCGGCGCGCATGTCCCGGCGCTCGAGCCGGGTCTACGACATGGGAACGGCGCTCGATGGCATACGACAGACGGCAAGGGGCCGTCGCGATGCGAGGTTCAGCGGACTGCTGCACCACATCTACGCGGTCGAACGCCTGCGGGCGGCCTACCTCGCGGTCAAACGCGACGCGGCCGCCGGGCGGGACGGCCAGAACTGGCGGTCGTACGGATAGGAACTGGAAGCAAACCTTCTGGACTTGTCCGACCGGCTGGCCCGAGGGGGCTATCGGCCCCAGCCTGTGAAGCGGGCGTACATCGACAAGGCCGACGGGAGTAAGCGCCCCCTGGGCGTGCCCGCGCTGGAGGACAAGATCGTCCAGCGCGCATCGGTCGAAGTCCTGAAAGCCATCTATCAACAGGACTTCGTCGGGTTCGGCTACGGCCTCAGGCCCGGGCGCAGCGCGCACAACGCGCTGGACGCCGTGGCGGTGGGTGTGAGCATGAAGAACGTGAACTTCGCTCTCGTTGCAGACATCAGCAAGTTCTTCGACACCATCGAACACGACTGGTTGATCAAGTTCATCGAGCACCGCGTAGCTGACACGCGCGTGGTGCGGCTGATCAAGAAGTGGCTGCACGCGGGCTTGCTGGAAGATGGCAGGTTGACGCAAAGTGAATTGGGTACGGTGCAAGGCGGCAGCATCAGTCCGCTGCTGGTCAACATCTACCTGCACTACGCGTTCGACCTGTGGGTAGAGCAATGGCGGGGACGCCAAGCCCGGGGCGACATGATCGCGGTGCGGTATGCCGACGATTGGGTTGCCGGGTTCCAGTACCGGGACAACGCAGAGCGCTTCGGGCGCGCGGTGGCCGACCGGCTGGGCCAATTCGGGCTGGAGCTGCACCCCGAGAAGACGCGGCTGATCGAGTTCGGGCGCTTCGCCCGGGACAACCGACGCCGCCGGGGACAAGGCAAACCCGACACCTTCGACTTCCTGGGCTTCACGCATTGCTGCGGCAAGACCCGCAAGGGCAAGTTCATGGTGTTGAGACTCACCAGCGTCAAGCGCCTGCGCGCCAAGCTGCTGGGGGTCAAGACGGAGTTGCGAAAGCACATGCACCAACCTATCGCCGCGCAGGGGCGTTACCTGCGCTCGGTGGTAGCCGGCCATGGCCGCTACTTCGCCGTGCCCTGCAACGGGGCGCGGGTGCAGGCCTTCCGCTTCCGGGTGGGCCGGCTGTGGCACCGCACGCTGTGCCGCCGCAGTCAGGCCAAGCCCCTGAGCTGGAAGCGCATCCGCAAGATCGTCGCTCACTGGTTGTCGTCTTCACGCATTTGCCACCCGTACCCGAACCAGCGTCTGATCGTCACGACCCAAGGCAGGAGCCGTATGCGGTAGTGCCGCACGTACGGATCTGCGAAGGGGGTGCTGGGTAACTGGCATTCCTACTTCGACTCCGGCTATGTGTCGATAGGCGATGGAAGAAGCTCGGTCGCTGCGGTACCAACTGGCTACAGCTTCGTGGCTCCACCTTGCGCACGAGGCGATCCTCCTCTCCCGCTGAACTGTACTGCTCAGCCAGCGTCGGTGGTCGGGCAGCGGGCGCGGCGCGTCCACGGCACCGGCTTCGTCCAAGCCGATGAAAACTCCGCGAAATCGGGGCAACCTCGACCACCGACCCCGGAGAAGTCGCCCGCACGCACGATGTCGGCCATCAACGCTGGGCAAGAGTCTCACACCGCTGTCATCGTTGCAGGCTGCCTGGCGGCCAGCTCAGAAACGGTACAACAGCGAAACACGAAAGCTGCGCTGTTCGCCCGGATGCACATGCGTGTCGCCCATGCCTTCCGGCGGCTCGCCCGGGAGCCGCGACTGATAGTAGTAGGTGATGTCGTTGGTCTGCTGATTGAACAGATTGAACACGTCCAGTCGCAGCTTGACATTGGGCCTGAACTCATAGCCCACTTGCGCATCGAACAGTGTCCGTGGCTCGGCGCAGAGGCGGTTGTCCTCGATCATCGGGTAGGAGCCGATGTAGCGCAGGAACAGCGCGCCCGACCAAGGCCCGTAGCGTTCGACCGCGGCTTCGGCCGAGGCCACCACGTCCGGCGCCCCGGGGCACGTAGTTGCCTTCAGGCACTGTGCCGAGTAAACGCGCGTGGTTCCAGGCGAGGTCGAAGTCGACAAGCAGCCACGGCTGCGGCCTCCAGCGGCTCGACCATTCGACGCCATAGCGCTGCGACGGGCGCCCGGCCTCGATGTTGCCACCGTCCCCGACGAACACGAGTTCGCTGTCAAGCTTCAGGTACCACAGCGCCAGCGACGATTGCAGGTTTGGTACGGCCTCGGTGCGCAGGCCGAGTTCGGCTCCCTTGCTGCGCACCAGTGGTGTCGCCGGATCGACCGGTTCGCCGATTTCCGGGTCGGATTTAATCGTCTCGCCGCGCGCGTCGTTGCTATGGACGCCGGAGCCGGCATTGACGAAGTACTCGGTCTTGCTCCATGGGCCGAACACGAGCGACAGCTTGGGTGACCAGATTCCGGCGGTCACGTTGCCCGAGTTCGCGGGGTAGCCCGCGGTGACGTTGAAGCGGTAGGTGTCGTAGCGCAGGCCGGCGATTGATCGGAACCAGTCCGCCCAGCGCGTGTCGTTCTGTGCGTAAAGACCGAGGCTGCCTTCGACCACGCTGTCCTCTATCGTGGTGGAAAGGCGACCGCGACGGCGCGTTGCGTATACCCCTACCGGGTCGATGCGGTCCTGGCGAAACTCGAAGCCCAGCGTGTTGTCTGTCGGTCGGCCGAGCGACTCCGCGGATCGGGTCCATGCACCGACCCAACCGTTCACCCTGAAACGCGCAGCCGTCTCTCCGCGAACACCTGGCACATTCATGGGCCTGGGATGCTCAGAACGCCAATTTGAACCCCACGGTCAAGAGCTTGCCGTGTTGGGTTTCTGAATGCAGGGCGTAGGATGCATTGAAGCTTAGTTGTTCGGTAGCGTTCCAACGCACACCGGCGCCGAGCCAAGGCTTGCCCCGGTCAAAGCCATAGGCCTCGACCGCCAAGCCTATGCCGATGTCGAGCGCGAGTTCGGCGGCCAGGTTCCAGGTCGTGGTGCCTGCGCTTCTGCTACGCACCCAGCCGAGATTGGCGTAGAACGTCAAGGTCTCGGCAACCTGCTTCGAAGCGGCCAGATTCAGTAGTGTGAACTGGTACTTGAAGGAAGCATCAGGGTCCCTGGCGCCGCCAACCGCCCATGCCAGCGCCAGCCCGAGGCCATCGTGTTCGCGCTGGATGAGCGCGGTCTTGCCGACCAAGGCCACGCTTTGCACGGCCGGGCCCTCGGACTTGGCGCGGCCGTAGGCCAGACCGACTTGGGAGATGAAGCCGACGCCGCAAACACCCTGCGTCGCCCAGCCGTCAACGGATGGGCTATTCAAGAGCGTCTCGCGGGCCACGAATGACTCCCATTCGCAGTCGCCTGCGGCGAGAACGTCGGAATCTTCGGTCGCCAGCGGCCGGGCTGCCTGGCAAGCAAGCGCGGTGCAAAGAAGGGCAGGAGCAAAGAGCGCCGCGGGACTGAAGCTGATCAATGGCGTCGCAAATCTAGGCCTCGATGGCCCTCGAGGCCAACGCCAAGGGACAAGCGGACCAGTGCTGCAAAGGCACCTGAGCGACCACAACATTGGTTGCATCGTCCGCCAGCGACTCGGCGTCGATAGACGCAGCCGCGCGCTGCGAGCACTGACGGGGGCGTTGGCCGCGAGGCGCGCGACGATGCTGAAGCCGGCGGCCTGAAGATGCGCAGTGTCGTCGACATCTACCGGTGGGGGCTCGATCGAGCAGACCGGAGTACCTTGTCGAATGGCGCTGGTGCGCGTCTCCACCAGATCGAGTCGTGGATCGCTGTGCGCGCTCGAAGGTATTGTGCAAGGCGCTGCGGCCGCGCGTCCGATGCAACACGATCCCACAGACCGGCGGCTGGCCGATGAACGTCCGGCAGACGCCCACTTACACGCGCGTCGTCGCCGCCTCCGTCCCGAGGCCACGAACGGACATTGCAGGCGTTCGCAGCCACTTCGTTGCAAGGCGAGCACCCCATGCGGTCTTGAATGCAACAGGCCGATCCGGTGGTGTTGCGGATGATGGAGGCCGCGGTCGTCGACATGCGGGGCAGTCGCTCTCCAGCCGCCCGACCCGGTCAGCAGCCGCCGCTCGAAACCGACGGTCTGGCGGTCGCTCAAAGCCGACTCGTTGCCCGGGGTGCCCAGCCTCAACGTGAACAACTGGCCGTGTGGATGGTGCCGCGCCCTGGTTCGTGAGCGCACGGCGGGATCCGTGACCTGCATCCTGGCCATCCAGGAGACGAAGCCGCTGTCCTCCAGTTGCATTCCGGTGGCGCCGACCTGCTGCCCAAGCCGTCTTTCGGCAAGGCAATAGACGTTACGGCTACCTTCGTCGTGCGCGTCTAGCAGCAAGACGGCTTTGTCGACACGCCCGTAAACATCTGATCGCTCGAGCGACAGTTGAGCATCGTCTCCGCACGCCCAGGCAGCGACCACCACAACAACGCACCTGACCCGCTTGAGGGCGCCCAGCGCCTGCCGAACGTTTATCATGTTCACTCTCCGCGAAGTGCGACGACGCATGTGACCGCGCAGCCTGCAGACTTGGCGCGGCGATATCCGAGAAAATGGCGCGGCAGCAGGTTCACTGGGAATAGCTTTGAGCTGCACACTTCGGTATTCGCCCCTAGGGTGTGCGGGCTCATGCCAGTAGGGCGGCGTCGCCCGTGATCTTCCGAAGCGCCGCGAATGTCACCCGCGCGCACATACTTGTGTCGAGAATGCAGCCGCCTTCCGCCGCGTTCGACGGTCACCGGGTTCATCACGCCATGACCAGCCTGCAGGCCCTCCACGCTCATTTGATCCGCGAGGTCTTTGCCCGCGCCCTTGCTGGCGATGCGGAACTGGCCGATTCGGTCGGTCGCTTCGACGGCATTGTGCGACTCGACGACAAGGATCTGTTGTTCACCTTGCCGGACCTGTTTCGCTTCCTGCTCAGCGACTTCGAGCGTGTGGGACGCGGCACACTCGATGTCGCTGCCCGAGACTACAAGCCCTTCCACAGGATGCTGTATCGCAGTCGCACGAATGCGCAACTGCGCAGCTTCGGCGCGTTGGTCGTCGTCGAACATGCCGACGACGACCATGCCCTCAGCCTGTACCGGTTGACCCGCTGCCGTGATTGACTGACGCACGTCGGGCCCACGGAGCAAGCGTCAGGCAGCGGGCCGCATCACGGCTGGCAGCGCGTCGGCGGCCGGCGGCAATGCCAACAGCGGGCGCAACCAGCGCTCGACCACGATTCCGCACAACGCCCCAAGCACCAGCCACTGCACCGCACTCGCTATGAAGGTTGCGACGATGAAACGCGACCTCAACAGTTCCATCTGCGCCGCCGCTTCGGCCGGGTAGCTTGCGAAGGCCGGCCCGCCGAAATCGGGTGCACCAACGATGAAGGGCAACGCCAGCAGCGGCAAGCCGAGCCAGCGAATCTTGCCGGGTACCAGGCTCAGCAGAGCAAGCCCGCCGGCTGCGCAGACGACGGCCAGTAACCACCAGGCCTGGCGAAGGTGCAGCCCAGCTGCGGCTTGGCCCGGCAGCTCGGGACCCAAACCTAGGGCCGGCCATACAAACACACAAAGCCATCCGGCGGCACCCCAGACCAGCCCGCTGCGCAGCAAGGCCCCGTTGCCGCCGCGCTGTCGGTCCCACCAGGCCAGGGCAGGAATCAGCAGCAACGCAAAGCCGGTCGCGCCAAGCACGTTGGCGACGACCGTCCAAAACAGGCGCTCGGCACCCTCCTTAGGCTCCCAGGCCGCCTCGTTATGCACATGGGCGGCCGTGCCCGGTGGGTGGTGATCGGCCGCGGCCTCGGGTGCGAGTGCCGACTCGAACACCTCGGCTGCGACGATGGTCGGGACGACCTGCCAACGTTGGATCGCACTGTAGGTCAGCCCGGCAAACAGCCCGACCAGCAACGCGCACAGGAACAGACGTTTGAACAACATGATTTTCTCCTCATCGAAGACAGGGCGAGCCGCCGCCGCCCGGCAGGGCGCCGGCCCTCGGAAGCAAGCTGCCCCGAGGCCGCAGCGGACTCAGGATGCGCCGTTCAATGGCAAGGAAAAGCGCTGGCGTGCCGCATGTCGTGTGCCGCATTGTGGGCGGCGCTTACGTCGCTGAAGCCGGTTGCGAAGACGATGACGAGACCGAGCAGCATGGCGCCAATCAGTGACGACAAAACGGAATAGCTGCGCGTGCCCGGCGGGGCGATCAATGACGCTGTTGAGGTATTCATGGCATCTCCTTGGAAAGAGGGGTTGGAGTTCAACGCAGGCAAGAACCACCGACCGCGGTGCTGCGGCCGGCAATTTGGCTGGCAGCAGTGCTGCAGCCTCGAACACCGAGCGGGCGCAACCGTGGAGGCGCCCGGTATCGGGTCGTTGTGGCGTCGCCGGGGCCGATGCCCCGGGACGAAAGAGAAGCCCGCTGAAGCCAGCGGCGAGGCCTGTGGGTCACGACCATGAGAACTACGACCCGAGCATGCAAGTGGCGCTGGTGCCATCGTGGTCGAGCACGCTTTTCTCGACGTCGAGCTGCTTGACGACGCCGTCCTCGACGATCATCGAGCAGCACTGTGAGCGGTCCAGCAGACTGAAAGCGGGCAGGTCGACATCCATGCCGATGGCCCTCGTGAAGGTCGCATCGGCGTTCGCGAGCATCATCACCTTGCCGTCGGCGCCATGGGCCTTGCCCCAGGCGTCCATCCCGAACGGGTCGAGTCGTTGACCGAGATGCAAGCGATGGTGTCGAATCCGGCAGCCCGTAGCTTGCCGACGTCTTCGACGCAGCCGGGCAGGTGACTGGCCAAACAGACCGGCGTGAGGCGCCGGGCAGGCCGAACAAGGCAGCCTTCTTGCCCTTCAGCAGCGCGTCGGTGCCGACTTCGACGACGCCAGTGGAGGTGAGTTGCTTGAAGCTGGCCGAGGGCAGACGGTCACCGGTCTTGATGGTCATGCTGCTCTCCTTCAGGGTTGCGGGCGTGGCGGGCAGGCGTCAGTGCGCCACGGTGCGCACCAGCGTCTGCGCCAGGCGGGTCGTGAACGCATCGGCCCGATCGACGATCAGGTAGTGACGTTCGCCGAAGATGCGGCGCACGTAGTGGTCGGCGTCGCGGTCGAGCGTGAGGCAGAGGGTCCGGATGCCGCGCGACGCGGCGGTAGCCACGGCCTGGCGGGCGTCCTCCACGAGGTAGTCTTCCTCGAGCACGTCGACGTCCGAAGGCTCGCCATCGGTCAGCAAAAGGATCACCCTCTGATCGACATGCTCCGCGGCGAGGGCCGCGCTGGCGTGCCGCAGCCCGGCGCCCATGCGCGTAGAAAGCCTACCCTGCTGACGCTCCAGACGCTGACGCTGCACGCTGCCGAACGGCTCGTCGAAGTCCTTGATGTGCAGGTAGCTGACCTCTCGCCGGCCGTTGGATCGAAACCCGTGCACCGCGATCCGATCGCGCGACGCGTCGAACGATTCGGCCACCAGGGCCGCGGCACGCTTTTCGAGATCGAGCACGCTGATGAAGCTGCCCGGCACGAAGTGCTGGGTCGACGCCGAAAGATCCATCAGCAGCACGACCGCTGCGGAGCGCCGCCGCCGCCCGTGCCGCCTGAAGATACGCGGATCGGGAGCGACGCGCCCTCGCAGCAGGATGCGGCTGTCCACCGCGGCACTCAGGTCGAGCTCGTCGCCCTCGTGCAGCCGGGCCAGGCGGATGGAGCGGTCGGGCACGCGGTCCAGGCCCGGCGGTCGTGGGGTCTTGCGCAGGGTGGGCGGCAACACGCCGCGCCGACCGACTGGCAGATCGCCTGCCTCGGTCTCGTCGAAGACGGTCACCCAGCCGTCGCGCAATTCCTCGAGCTTGAAGTCCCACTCGGGGTAGGCCGTGCGCCGGCGCATGTCCACTTCGACCTGCCGGAGGTCCGAGCGCGGCGCATCCTTCGGTTCGTCCTCCAGCAGCTCGAAGTCGTCGCGTACGACGGCTTGCTGCTCGTCCTCCGGTCGTGGCTCGTCGGCATTCCACAGCACCGTGTTGTCGTCGCGGTACGGTGGTTCCAACCGGTAGGTCTCAGCCTGGAACGGTAGGCCCAGGCGCAGCAGCTGGCGCGTCAGCACGCGCCCGACGTGGTCGAACGCGGCGACATTGCCCAGGCCCTGCGCCGCTACCTCCTCGAACAGCAGCCGGCCCTTGTTGACCCAGGCGTTGCTGTCAACGTAGTCGGGATCATGCAGCGCGCGGGCCAGCCGCGCTGCCAGACCGTTGAACTCGAAACCCGCCGACTCGCGGTTCGCGAGGTGGAAGCGGTGCCAAAGTGCGCGCAAACCCGGGTAGCGCTGCGCCATCAGGCGCTCGACGCGCGTGTCCTCCATCAGCGAGATCAGGGCCAGGAGCATCGGCGGTCGGTTGGCGACGGGGCGATGCAGCGGCGAGAACATCAGATGCGCCAGCGAGTGCGCGGCCGCCGCACGGTGCAGGTCGCCGCGCGAGCGAGGGTCGGCGGGACCAAAGGGCCGCGGCAGCAGTAACAGCCCGTCTTCGAGCGTCACCCGCCTCGCCAGGCGTCGCCCAGTCGTCTTCCGGTGCACCTCGACACCGATCTCGGGATGGCCGAAGCCGGCCAGGTAGTGCATCAGCTGGCCTTGCCGGTGCGCCCACTGCTCGTCGTCGTCCGTGTCGGACCGGACGAAGTCGAGCGGGTCTTCCCTCTCGAAGTGGCGCAAGGCCTCGGCCGGATTCGTGGCATGCAGTTGCAGCCCGCGCACTGCCCACTTGCGCAGCGCCGGCAGGTCGACTGCCGAGGGCAGGGTCGCCAGCCGCGCGACGAGTGCCTCGGCGCACGCGGGGGCCTCGATGGCCGTCTGGTTCAGCAGGTCGAGCAGTTCGGCCAGTCGCTCGCCGCCGACCAGCCCTTCCCCCACTTCGGGCAACGCCGCCAGCAACCCCTCGTACGCCTGCCCATCGGTCTCGCGCAGCGTGCGCAGCCGGCCGGAGACGCGGACGTCGTCCTGCTGCCCCATCGCCGTCACGCCGGCCGGGGCCCGAAGTAGGCCTCGACAAAGCCGTCGAGCGCGGCAAGCAAGTCTTCGTCGTCGGTGATCGGCGCAGTCATCGCCAGTCTGCAGGCGTCGTGCACGTCGATGCCGTCGGTGATCAGGCCCCCTGCGTGGATCAGCATGCGTGTCGAGATGCCCTCTTCCAGCCCGCGACCGCGCAGGGCGCGCGACTTCTGCGCGATGCCCACCAGGCTGGCCGCCATATCGCGGTCGATGCCGCTTTCATGGGCGATGACCTCAGCTTCGATGTCGGCCGCCGGGAAGTCGAAGTCGATCGCGCCGAAGCGCTGCTTGGTCGACGGCTTCATGTCTTTGGCCACGCTCTGGTAGCCTGGGTTGTAGGACACCACCAGCCTGAAATCAGGGTGCGCGTGCACGACCTCGCCCCGCTTGTCCAGCGGCAGCATGCGCCGGTCGTCGGTCAGCGGGTGGATCACGACGTTGGTGTCCTGGCGCGCCTCGACCACCTCGTCGAGGTAGCAAATGGCGCCGTAGCGAGCGGCGATCGTCAGCGGGCCGTCGTGCCAGACGGTGCCATCGACATCGAGCAGGTAGCGGCCGATCAGGTCCGACGCTGTCATATCTTCGTTGCACGCCATCGTGATCAGGGGCCGCTTCATGCGCCAGGCCATGTACTCGATGAAGCGGGTCTTGCCGCAGCCCGTCGGACCCTTCAGCACCATCGGCAGCCGACGCTTCATCGCCGCCTCGAACAGTACGATTTCGTTGCCGGCGGCCCGGTAATAGGGCTGGTCCTCGATGAGGTAGGGAAGGATGTGCTCGTCCATGGCAGTGTGTTCCTGGTCAGCCTGTGCTCCGGATGGGGTCGTTCGCAATACGCCGGCTGCGCGCGAACGCGAGCCAGCCCCAGACGACCAACATCACGGCGATCAGCGAGAAGCCGGTGAGCGAGAAGGCGAGATCGTCGAGTTCGATCGCCGGCAGCAAGGCCTTGCCGATGTTGTAAGCCGCCACGCCGTACGAGATGACGACGATCAGCCAGCCGAGCGTGCGACGGTAGCGGCGGCCCTTGGCCTCCCCGCCGGCGCTGCAACTGATGCGGCAGATCAGCCGCCCGTCGAGCGTGTCCGTGATCACCATGCCGGCAGTGAACACCAGGCCGGCGGCCAGCGCGGCCAGCACGCCACCGCCCTTGTTGCTGGCGACGAAGCCCCAGGCCGAGGCCTGGGTCGCCGTATCGAACACGGTCGCGAACATCACCCCGATCAGCACCACCGCCCAGGGGCTCGAGTGGTTGCGCAGACGCTGCGGTATCAGCTTGAGCTTCCAGCCAGTGGGCTGGAAGGGCTGATCCTGCTGCCGCAGCAGGCGCAGGTTGAGCGTGCCGACCAGCAGCAACAGTGCGGTCGGAACCCACTCAAGGACCAGGACCACGGCATCTGGCACTTCGATGGCGTGGCTTAGGCGGCTGACGCCGACCGCGATGGCCGTCACAAGAAGACCGTGACCGATCGCGAACAGCGTACCGATCCAGTGCGCGTGATCGTGGGCCTGGTTCAGCGCGCGCCAAGTCAGGCCGTCGATGCAGGCAATGTGGTCAGGGTCCAATCCGTGCCGCAGCCCAAGGACGAACATCAGCACGAGACCAGAAGTCGATAGCAGTTCGACGTTCATGGGGTCTCCCGAGACTTCAGGCTGCGACGCAGCGGGCGAAACCGGCCTCCAGGGCCTGGCGGTCGAGATGACGGCCGATGACGACGTACTCGCTCAGCCTAGCGTCGCCGGCCTCCCAGGAATTGAAACGGGTCATCGTCGTCAGCATGCGCACGCTCTGGAACACGACGCGCTCGCGGAAACCGTGCGCGTTGAAGACGCCCTTCGTGCGTAGGTAGCGATCGCCCTGTTCCTGCAGCATCGGCGCCATCCAGGACATGAATCGGTTCATGTCGATCGGGCGGGTCTCGCGCAGAACGATCGAGCTGATCTCCGGGTCGTGCTCATGCTCGTGGTCGGAAAGGAATGCTGGATCGACCTGCAGCTTGGCCGCGAGCTGGAAGGCGTTGACGTTCATGATCAATCCGAGGTCGACCACGCCGTGCGCGCTGCGGTGGATGCGCGCCAGCGGGTTCAGCGCGCGCACGTCGCGCTCGACCTGCGCCACCTGTTCTTCGGTGCTCAGGTCGGTCTTGTTGATCAGCACGATGTCGGCGAAGGCGACCTGCTCCTGCGCCTCCGCGCTCTGCTCAAGGTTCTTCGCGAGGTTGACCGCGTCGACCACGGTGACGAAGGCATCGAGACGCGTCCCCGCACGCACTTCGTCGGAAACGAAGAACGTCGACGCCACCGGGGCCGGGTCGGCGAGGCCGGTGGTCTCGATCATGATGGCGTCGAGCTGGTCGGCACGCTGCTGCAGCCGGCCGATGGTTTCGATCAGGTCGCCGCGCACGGTGCAGCACAGGCAGCCGTTGTTGAACTCGACGAGCTGCTCGTCGTCGTCCTGCACGATCAGCTGGCCGTCGATGCCCACCTCGCCGAATTCGTTGACGATCACTGCCACCTTGCGGCCATGCTGCTCGCGCAGGATGTGGTTGAGCAAGGTGGTCTTGCCGGATCCGAGGTACCCGGTGATGACGGTCACCGGAATCTTGCCGTCTGCGTGTCTGGAGCTCATGTGTGCCTCATTGCCTGGATCCGCCGTCGCCTGTTCGGGCGACCGAAACTGCGGGAAGCCGGGGCCACCCCGAAGGGCCGGCCCCGGCAATCCACTACGCACCCGTCAGGCGTGCGCCTTGGCGAGCTTCTTCGCGTCGCCGCCCGGGGTCTTGACCACGGTCTTGGTCATCGCCGCGATGCCTTCCTCCATGATCACCTTGCGGTTCGGCGGCGGCAGCTTGTCGCCGCGCAGCTGGTCGTAAGGCACCACGACCCAGCATGCGCAACCCCAGATGCACTCGCCGGCCATGCCCTCGAAGCGGATCGCGGGCTCGGACAGCATCGGGCCGATGTCGATCAGCCAGGCATGCTCGTTGAGCTTGGACTCCCAATCCATCTTGTCGTAGACCTTCTGGCTTTCCCAGAACCCGATCAGGTCGGTCTTCGCGACGCCGGGCAGGATGATGTCCGCGTAAGCCGTCAGCGTGTCGAAGAACTCGTGGTTGTAGAGTTGGACTGTCGACTCCGAATCGAGCAGATAGTTCTTCGTTACCACTTCATTGAACGCCTTGCTCAAGAACTCCGGGTTCATGTCGCGTGACGCATGTACGTGGATCTCGGCATAGTCGGTCTTGAAGCCGTCCTTCAGCCCGCTGTATTTCGGCACGAAGTCGATCCACTGCGCGATGACCGCATCCCACTTTGAACCGGCTTCGCCCGGCAGTACCTGGACGCCCGGGTGGGTCAGCTTGGCCGGATCGAACAGCGTCCAGTTGCGCGCCTTGGCTGACACCGTCTCGTGCGGCGCGCCGGTGAAGCCAGCCGGCCGCAGCGCCCGGAACAGCACGCGCCCGTTCTCGAGCACTGCGAAGCGCATGAATGAGTCGGCGACAAAGCGATTCGTCACCATCTGCTTGAAGTTCTGCCGCACTTCCTTCTCGCCGGTGGTCGTATAGGCGGTCAGGCGCTGCCAGCTCTGCTCTGGATTCACGACGAAAAAGCCGCCGGTGAATGGGCTGCGATACAGGTCGCCCCAGACCGCGGTGACGCCCGCGTTCTTGTCGTCGTCGAGCATGCAGTCGAGGTCGTTCATCGTCGTGTACTGCGTCGCATTGTTGTAGTACTCCGCCGGGTCTCCACTGTGGGAGAGCTGACCCACGCCGATGACCGGGATGCGCCGTCCGAGCTTGACATTCGATAGGTGCCGGGCGAGGTCGACGACCATGCCGCTGCCGGTGCCGCCGGCCATGCCAAACGCGACCAACACCATTGATGGCAATGCGGCCTTCTCGACCTGGGCGACGAATTGGCGCAGTGCATGGTCCAACGGCCGCTCGCCGGCGTAATAGGCGTTGGCGTAGATGCCCTTGGCAACGGCCCGCGGGAAGTGACTGCCTGCCGCCGGCAACTGATACTTGTGAGGCACGTAAGACTCGAAGTTCGGGTTCCAGTAGTAGCGCGGGTACTCGAGCTTCAGGTACTCGCGTGTGCGGTTCATCCCCTCGAAGAACTCGTCTTTCGGCGGGACCGGCAGTGCGATCGCCTGGTAGTTGAAGCGGTCGGCCGGGATACCGCGCGATTCGAGGCGCTTCTTGAACGAGTGGGCGTAGTCGCTGACCACGCCCATGTCCTGGTCACCGATGTCGACGACCATCGCGGCGAAGGTCGCGCGCGGGTCATCGAGCAGGTCCTCGATCTCACCGGTGCGAAGCAGAGCCTCGATGTAGGCCATGCCGGTCCGGCCGATGCCGATGGCGTGAATGCAGTGCGGCGACTGGACGCCGGTGCCGCTGTGATACATGGATGCAGATGTGGTCATCGGAAACTCCTGTCGGTGAATGGAATGGACAAACAGCATTCGGCTACTTGCGCCGTTCATGGCGGCGCTCGTATCCTTTGCCCCTCGTGGCTCGATTTGCTCACCCGGGCTCTCTCAGCAACGGATCGTGAAAGTCTCGGTCCGGTCGAGGATGCCGAGGTCGCGCAGGATGTGCGCGACGGAGGACGCGCGCTCGTGGGCGACGTACAGCATGTAGTCCTCAACGAAGAGGCCAGGGTCGCGCGAGATCGTGCCTGCCTCGATCAGCTCGACACCCTTCTCGATGTTGACTCGGTGCAGCTTTGCGCTCCAGATCGGCGATTCAATATAGATAGCCTCGTCGTCGACGCGGGCGACGGTGAGGAACTTGCCACCGGCCACGGTGGGCACCTGGGCACCCTTGCCGTACTTGTCGATCACGGTCTTCCAGTCGAGTGGCATCGTCATTTCTCCTTCAAGCGACGTTGCCGCGCAGTGCGTCCATCGGGACAGCGACCCACTGGCCACCCTTGCCGAGGCTGGCGCCAGCCATGCCTTCGAGCCTGCTTGACGGCTCGCAAAGCAGCACACCCTGCTCAAGCAGCAACGCATGGGCGCCATGCCGTTCAGCGGGCAGCAAGGCGTCGTAGGCCTCGCGGGCAGCAAAGAAGACAGCCAGATCGGTCTTGGCGATCCGCGGCAGCACGAACTGAATCGATCCCGGGCGTCCGCCGCCCACCTGATGCGCTGGCACCTCCGGCGCCAATGCGGTGTCCAGCGTCCTCGCCCATGCCGACAGGGACGCCGGATCTGCGCCTTCTGCAGCCCGGAGTTCGATGAACTCGGGTGAATAGTCCGGCAGCAGGCCCAGAGCCCTCCGCACGTCGAGGCCTTGGGGCGGCGCCGAGCCCTCACCGAAGCCGTACAGGTGAATCCAGCGTGCGCCCCAAGGCGTGCGCGCCGCCGAGTGCTGCGTGGATGGCGCGGCGACCCAGTTCAGCAACCGAAGCGTCTCCCACAGGTTGGCGCCACGGCGCTGCATGAACAGCAAGGCGAGCTCACGGTTGACCACCGCGCGCGTGGTCTCGACCCCGCTGCCGCCGGGCTGCGGCACAAGGATGAATCCGGCGGTGAACGGGTTCCTGTATTGCTCGCCGCAGGACAGCGTGATGCCGTTGTTCTTTTCCTGGTCGCACAGGCAATCAAGTTCGGCCAGGACAGGAAACAGCGAAGCCCCGCTATGCGTGAGCGCATCCTCTTCATGCGGCGCGATGCCGATGCCCGTGACCAGCACCCGGCGTCCGAACAGGCCGCAGGAAAGATGCCGCGCGAGGTCGAGCGCGATGCCGCTGCCGGTGCCGCCGGCAAGGCCGAACACGATGCACACCAGCGAATCCCCGCCCGTCGCCTCGACATTGCGTGCAAAGCGCTTCAGAGCCGCCTGCATCGGCCGCTCGGCGTCGTAGAACGCTCGGCCGTAGACTGCCTTGGCGATCGCGCGCGGAACCGGATTGCCTGTGCCCGGTGGCACTGCGTCCGTGGGAAGCCACGCCGCCGAGTCGGGGTTCACGTGGTACATGGGGTACTCGAGCTTGAGAAACTCGCAGTAGCGCGAGAGCGTGTCCTCCAGTTCCTCCCGTGTGGGCATCTGCAGCGCGACCGCCTCGACCTGCGATTCCTTTGGTCCGAACCTGCCTGCCAGTTCACGCACGCCGGCAAGGTCGTGCTCGCCGATGTCGAGCGCCAGCGCAGTGAGTCGCGAGCCCGGCACGCCGAGGAGATCGGCGGGTGCGTCGCGCAGGAACTGCTCGACGACGCGCACCCCGGCGCCGCCGACGCCGATCAGATGGATGCCGAACGGGAGCTTGGCCGCGTCGGCAATACGATGCACGCCGCGCTTGAGCGCGTCGAGCTTGCGCTGCTGCAGCTTGGCTTCGGTGGTGCCGATGGCCGGCAAGGGCCGTCCACGGAGAAGGTCGAATCCTGCAATTGAAGACATACGAGATGATCCAAGATTCACTTTCGGATCCGGCTCCGACGCGAGGCGTCGGCCCGGGCTTGACATCTGCAGCGACGCAACCCGTCCGGCAGCGCCATCGGCGCCCCGGCAATCAAGCCGCTCCGGCACTTCCTGTGCGGTCCCTCTGTCGGCCATGCCGCCGACGCTCGCTCTGCCGCTGATACAAGCGATCGCGCGTCACGCGGCAGATCGCATCGGATCTGGCTCAGCCAAAAAAACAAAGCCCACCAACGGCTTTGACACCGTCGGTGGGCTCTTGTTGCCCTGTTTCCTTGCCGGCCATGCTGCCAGACCGGAACCAATTTCTCGCTGAGCCATCACTATCGCCCCGCCGTGAAGGGCTGTCAATGCGGTTTCTACGGAATGCTGATGCTCGTTATCCCGAAGCGACAACCCGGCATGCGCACAGGCGTGGTGCCCGGCGCAGTAGTTGCGCACTGTGCAGCGAGACGGCAGCGCTCGCGCGCGCCTGCCTGCACTCGTTCCCTGGGCAGATTCATCGCTTCGAAGTTCAGACTTTGGCCAACTTGCCGGCGAGCGCTTCGGAAAGCCAGCCGAAGATCGCGCCGAGCACGATCGAGCCGATCGTTGGCAGGATGGCATCCATCGGCGCAAGGCCCTTCAACAGTATGAACCCGGCAACGGCCCCGAAGCCGTAGACGCTTGATGGTATGGTCGACAGCACGCTCAGTTGCGAGGCTTGGACGATCACCGCTGCTCCTATGCCTACCGCCACCGGTGCAGCGAGGGCGCCGAGTGCGCCTAACTGCCCGGCCAGCATGACCGACAGCATGCCCACCACGGCTCCGAAGCTCATGCAGATGACGGTCTTCTTGAGGCCGTCGGCCTTGCCCCCGCAGTGATAGAAGCTGGCCCAGGCGAGGAAGGCCTGCCAGATCTGGAAATTGAGCGCGGCCAGCGGGCCCAGGAACAACCAAGTTGCCACGACGGACAGCAGTCCGATGCAAACGGTCAGAGCGATGAGTATCGACATTTCCAGTCTCCTCTTTCTTGGTGGTTGGTCGTGTTGCTCCAGCCTGGGGTCAGGCTGCGCCTGGGCGCCGCATCGCGGCGTGGCGCGACAGGGTCATGCCGCCCGTCCGCCAAATGCAGAAAGCCCACCGCCGGATTGGGTACCGACGGTGGGCTTCTTTGCCCTTCCTCTTAGCCAGCGATGCTGCTGGCCCGGGATAATCTGCTTCGCGTAAGGCGAAATGTGTGCGCTTCGACCGCAAGTGTCAACACTCACTGAAAATCTGGGTTCAACCCCACTGCTGTCCAAAACAGCCAGCCCTCGGGTTGTCCGGGCGTGATCTGACCTGGGACTGAGACGGTTTCGGTGGGCGGTGCGGCAATCGTGGCCCCTTGTGCTGTCCAACATCAGGTGAACGCCAGCGTAGCCTGCGGCGATTCCTGCGCGTGCGCTGGGTCCGGTGGCGCCGCGAAGGGCTGCTCGATCCACGCCATCAGGTCGCGGTGGGTGAACAGATTCATGCGCAGCAGCGCCACCAGGTTGGCCATGCTCCAGCCGAACTTGGACGACATCTGCAGGTAGCGCAGCAGCAGCATGCAGATCAGTGCTGTCCAGATCTGCGTCTTCACGGCGTTGGCCGAGGTGCCCACGAAGGTCTTGATCTTCACGTTCTGCTTGAGCGCCTTGAAGAACGGGGCGCCATTCTGCCCGTCAACATGTCCCGCGTGACGTTGTAGTCCGCTATCGTTTTCATCCTCTCATTGGTGAATGCCTTGCAGTCGTAAGACTGCACGTCGTCCACGACGAGCCTTGCTATGTCGTGCGTCGGCCCGACGGATCAACCGTGTCGGTTCCCGCGTGGATGACCGAGATCGCCGCCGGCAATGTGCAGATCGTCGAGCGGCCGCGCGTGTCACTTTCGGCGTTGGTGGAACTGCGCCGTTGGGTGTCGACGTTCCTATCCTGTGGGGCCTGTACAAGCCCCAGAGGAGAGCGCGATGCCGCCACGCCCGATGGCTCAAGCCATGTTGTTCGAAGACGCCGAATCAACACCCTTACCGCGACTGCCACAAGACGTTCAGATGCAGCTACTGCAGCAGATGGTGCAGTGGATGCAAATCGTGGCCCTGGCGATCAACAAGGAGGCGCCCGATGAACAAGATCACCGCTGAGCATCTGTCGCGCCGGGCTTGCGTGTACGTTCGCCAATCGACGCCCGACCAAGTGCAGAACAACCTCGAGCGCCAACGCCGGCAGTACGCACTGGTGGAACGGGCTCGGCAATTGGGATGGCAGCAGGTCGAGGTCATTGACGACGACCTTGGGCGATCTGGTTCAGGCACGTCGCGCCCGGGCTTCGACCGATTGCTCGGGTTGCTGTGCGATGGCGAGGTCGGTGCGGTGTTGAGCATCGAAGCCTCGCGCTTGGCGCGCAACGGCCGCGACTGGCACACGCTGCTGGAGTTCTGCAGCGTCGTGGGCGCATTGCTCATCGATGCGGATGGCATCTATGATCCCGCGCAGATGAACGACCGGCTGCTGCTGGGTATGAAGGGCACGATCAGCGAGATGGAGCTGGCCAGCTTCAGGCAGCGGGCGCAAGAAGCGATGAAGCAAAAGGCCAAGCGCGGTGAGCTGTTCATGCGCGTGCCCATCGGCTACGTGCGCACCTTCGACGACCGGCTCGAGAAGGATCCCGATGAACGCGTGCGCGCGGCCATCGGCTTGGTGTTCCGCAAGTTCGCCGAGTTCGGCAGTGCGCGGCGCCTGCACTTCTGGCTGTGTGAGCAGTGCATCGACGTGCCCGTCGTGGCCGGCATCGACAGCAGCGAACGCGTCGAGTGGAAGGCGCCGCGTTATCACAGCCTGTTGAGCCTGCTGCAGAACCCGATCTATGCCGGGGTCTACTCGTATGGTCGCAGCAAGACCAGCGTGCGCATCGAGAACGGACGCAAGCGCGTCGTCCGCACCCGGCATCGCAAGGCTGAGGACTGGTCCGTGATGATCCTCGATCACCATGAAGGCTACATCGACTGGGACGCGTATCGCGGCAATCAGGAACTGATGGCGCACAACACCAACGGCCGTGGCGCAGCCGTGCGCGGATCGATCAGGAGCGGCAGCGCGCTGTTGTCGGGGCTGCTGCGCTGCGGGCATTGCGGGGCCAAGCTGTGCGTGGCGTACCCCGGGGCCACCAGCATTCGCTATCAATGCACGACGCGCATCCTCAGCCATGAACACGCCTGCTGCGTCATGTTCGGTGGCTTGGGCGCGGATCGAATGGTGGCCGAGCAAGTGCTGCGCTGCCTCGACACTCAGGCACTGCAGGCGGCGCTGCAGGCCATCGAGGATTTGCAGGGGGTCGAGGGCGAGCGGCTCGCACAAAAACACCTCGCCCTGCGGCGGGCCCAATACGAGG
Organism: Rubrivivax sp.; assembly: GCA_014859905.1. Lineage (GTDB taxonomy): Bacteria > Pseudomonadota > Gammaproteobacteria > Burkholderiales > Burkholderiaceae_C > Rubrivivax. Next base: position 22,445 of record JACZKT010000002.1, on the reverse strand, counting down.
TCAACCGCGCGCAGCGACAGTTCGATGCCGTGGACCCGGCAAACCGTCTTGTCGCTGGCTCGCTGGAGAAGCGCTGGAACGAAGCGTTGGCAATGCAGTCACGGCTTGAAGAGGAGGTTGCCGAGTTGATGCGGCAACGGCCCGATGCGCTGAGCGCGGACACCAAGCAGGCCGTGCTTGCACTGGCCGAGGACCTGCCGCGCTTGTGGGACCACCCCGAGACCTCGCCTGACGTCAAGAAGCGCATCTTGCGCACCGCGGTCAAGGAGATCGTCGTGACTTCCGATGGCGACTCGGTGCACTTCATCGTGCATTGGCAGGGCGGCGATCACACCGAGCTGCGGTTGAAGAAGGCGCCCACAGGTCGGCATGGCCGCGTCACCAGCGCCGAGACGATCGAGTTGATCACCTCGCTGGCCCGCCTGCAGCCGGACGAGCGCATCGCGGCAACGATCAATCGACTGGGTCACCGCACGGCGCACGGGCAGACGTGGACGGCGGCTCGGGTGTGTTCAATCCGCAAGGGACATGGCATCGCAGCCTATCGTGAGGGCGAGCGCCAAGAGCGCGGTGAGCTGACCGTCGACGAAGCCGCCGCCGCACTCCACGTCACGCACACAACCGTGCTGCGCCTGATCCGACAGAAGAACCTCGTGGCCAAACAAGCCTGCCGCAATGCGCCGTGGAGCATTCGCCAGGACGATCTCGACGAATTCCTCGCCGCCAGAGCTGAGCAAAACCCGTCAACTCGCATCTCGGGCCAGATGACCCTTGATATTCAATAACATACGAAGGAGTGCAGTATGAAAGGCAGTCGAAGAACAGCTCGATCTGCCAGCGGTCCTCGTAGATCGCCCCGATCGTGCTGGCGCCCAGGTCGTGCAGGTTGGTCAGGAACACCAGGTTCTCGCCCCGGTCGTTGCGCACGGCTTCGACGCGGCGCAGCTCGTAGGGGCACTTGTCGGCAGCGCCGGCGCTGCTCAGGCGGATGATCTGGTCGCTGACGATGCTCCGGTTCCGCGGCACTTGCCGTTCCCGGACGACCTCGTAGCGCCCATCGCTTTTCATGCGGGTGACGAGGTACACGTCCTCGCTGCACCACAGTGGCCGAACAGCGCGTAGTCGTTGTAGCCTCGGTCGTCCACGACGATGGTGCCGGCGCCGAACTGCAGCCACTGCGCCACCGACACGTCGGCCACCTTGCCGTCGGTGACCACCCTGAAGCACGGCAGGTAGCCGTCATGGTCGAGCACCAGGTGCAGCTTGACCGCGTCCTTGGTACGCTGGTACTTGGCCCAGTCGAACATCGAAAGGCCGACATCGATCACGGTGGAGTCGATGCTCACGAGCTTGTTCTTGAAGCGGAACTTGCGCCGGCCCGTGGCCTTGCTCGACACCTTCTCGTACAGACCGTGGAAGACCTGCTCGAACAGCTGCCAGGGCCGATGCGCATTCGCTTACGACAGCGAAGAGCGCGCCGGAGCCTGCATGCACAGGTGTGCCAGCTTGCCCTCGCAGCTCGTCAGGCCGCCCTCGACCTCGAGCAGCGAGTGGGCTCGCCCGAGCTGGCAGAACATCATCGCCACCAACTGCGCCCAGCTGGGAAAGCCCTTGCTCGCATACTGCGCCTTGGTCTGCTTGACCAAGCTCTCGAACTCGGCGCGCGGAATCAGCTTGAGCAGCTGACTGAACATGCTGCATGGTGCTCTCACGTTAAGCCTCCCGGATGTGGGTGGGTGCGTTTGGCGATGCACCTCTACCCTACACCTCGGGACGGCTCAACGTACCTCCAAGCTCAACCCGTCTTGGACGGGAGTGGTTCAACCCTATTGACACCCCAACAGGTCAAGCCTAACCTGTCCCTTCACAGACATCATTTGCGTGGAACCGGCAGCATTGCCGGCGTCTACGCAGGGCAACATAGCTCTCCGCCGGCATTAGCCGGACGGAGTTTTTTTTGTCCTCAAGCATGGCGTTGGGTGCGTGAACGTTTCTAGTAACACGGACTAGCACCGCTCGCCCGTCGAGCACCAACTGACCAGCGATCGCCGCTGCAGCTTCAAGTAGGTCATGGCGGCGGCATCCGAACAGGAAGATTCAACGCGGAGGGTTAAGACATGCCGAATCTGAATTGGGATCAGGTCAGGCAACGTTATCCGGATGGCACGATGGTGCCGCACATTACCGGCTCGAGGAAGTTCGAGGTCCTCCGGGTCGCCGATGATGCGGTTTACTTCAAATGGGCCGTCATCAACGAGGGAACCGTCTCTCGCTGCAACCTAGAACGTGCGGTCGAACTGCTCAACGAGGGGGTACTGCTGCCAGATCCATCCAGCCTGACCAGCGACTATCGGACACTCGTTTCGGACGAAAGGCCGACGATTGCGATCGCCCTGCTCAAGGATCTCGGCTTTTGGTGACGTGCCGGCGAGCCGGATTGTTCCATGTTTCCCGTTTTGATGCGGAGAGATGCTGATGAGCAAGGTGATGGACGGATTGAATTCGAGCCAATGGATCCCGCTGGGGCCCTTTGCAAATGGCTGGGTCGTCGAGGTCGGCCGCATTCCGGCGCGGGACAAGGGCAAATACGGGTACGATCTGTGGTCCAACGGCCTTGCATTCGAGGCCTTCGGCATCGGGCGCACTTACAAGGTGAGTGTGCGTGCCCCGGGGCGCGCCAACGGCATGTGGCTCCTGAATTTCGACACCCAGGGTCGCATGGTGAATGCTTCCTTCACCGGCAGTCGCTGGGGCGAGTACCAGATCCCGGCGCCGACCTTCGAACACGACTTCCGATTGCTGTCCTATCCGCGCCATCGCCCGGAGATGCACAGGCTGATCGGTGGTACGTGGGTGCGAGGCAAGTGGACAGACCGCTACGCTCACAGTCGGCTGGTGTATCAGGCCGAGATCGTTTCCAAGCATGATCCCCTGTACCAGTCGTCAATGCACGTGCTGGACGAAGTCGTCGCGGCCATCAACAGCCCGCAAGCGGTATGGAACGGGGCGGCTGCCGCGATCGTGCACACCCTGCGGATGCTTCCACTCAAGTCCCACGCTCAATTGCTGGACGAGGCGCGCAGATTCCATACGATCCTCGACATCCCCGAGCAGATCTCGGTAGAACCGCCTGAACTGGCCTTCGATCACTACCACGCCATTCCTGTTAAGGTGCAAGGTGGGTGCGGCGGTCCCTGTACGTTTTGCGATCTTTACGACCGCAAGATAAGGGTTCTTCCAGCCCAGATCGTCGAAAGACAGATTGACTCCATGGCCGTCTATCTCGGCGAAGAGCTGGATCACTTTCTTAAGGTCGTGTTGCTTGAGGGGGATGCGCTCACGGTACCGGCGCAGCAGCTCGGCCACACGCTGTCGTATGCACGGCGACGCTTTGAACTGGCAGACGCCCCCTTTGCGCACGCGTTCGCCAAGGCATCGACCGTCATCAAGAAGTCCCAGGACGAGCTCAGCTCATTGCGCGAAAGCGGATTGCTGAACGTCAACATCGGTGCAGAAACTGGCAGTCAGGACATTCTGAATCTGGTGAAGCGAGGTCAGAAGGTCGACGCGTGCCTGGAAGCCGTCGAAAAGCTTCGCAAGGCAAGGATCGGCGTCAGTCTGAACATCATTGCCGGCATCGGCGGCGCGCGCTTCCATGACCAACATGTGAGCGAGACCGTGGAATTTCTGCGCCATCTGCCTGCAGGGGTCGAAGTCTTCTATGCCCCATTGCAGGTTCATCCCGATGCACGCTACAACACACAGCACTTCGGCGATCTAAGCCCCGAGGAAGTCGCCATGCAGGTTCAGATCTTTCAGCGCGAAGCAGCGGCCAAGGAATACATCTTCATTCCGATGTAATCGAAGCAGGGCCGGCGAAAGGCCGGTACAGGCGCCAGGTTTGCCAAGTTCATTTTCGCGGCTTGGATGTAATTGATCGTGGCCGGGTCTGCTGTGCCGGCGGCACCCAGTCCAAGACGAGGTCGGGTGGGACCTTGTGGAGGCCCCTCCAACGCCAGCTCTTCTTGCACTTACCCAGGTCCATGCGTGAACCCGTTCGACCCGGGGCGTTCGTTCACGTGCCGAAGCCTTGTATTCCTTTCCATAAAAAGCACGCTAGCGACTCATTGAATCCCGGAGCTGCTTCGCAAGCAAACGCGGCGCCGCGCCCGAAGTTCCAACTCTTCCAGCCATAGGAGATAGAGATGAATACATCAGTTACAGCCGCAATTGCCAATGCCGCGACAAAACCGCACTGCATCCATGCAATCGGCATCGGACGCACAGGGGCCGCGTATGTCGAGGCCCTGCTCCGGACCGGCGAAGTCGAAGATCGACTGGCCACCCCTGGTACGACCTTTGCCGCACTGCTGATCGACATCGGCGACGACGACATTCAGGTCCCCGGCGACTATGCCCGGTCCCTGAAGCAGCGACTGAAATCCCGTGGCATTCCGCAGGAGCGTTTCCACTTCGAATCGGTCTCGTTGTCCGTGCCGGACGCGAAGGCTTTCGCGCGTGACCTCGACGCCGCGCGTGAACACGTCCGGAAGGAACAGCAGGGCTGGCAACATTCGCACGATCTCCTGGGCACTCTGCCGAAGGGCTTTCGGATGCCGCAGGAAGGTCAGCACGTTCCACGCGCGATCGCCAAGGCCATCTATTCGATCAATTACTTCCTTGGTGAGCGCAAGCTCGATGGCGCGTTGCAGCGATTTGCCGATCAAGTGCTGATGGCCGAGCAGCCATCGACCGTGCTGATTGCATTCGGTCTGGCCGGTGGCACGGGCAGCGGCATGGCCGTGGATCTGGCCCGCCATCTCTCAAACGGGAAATTGCAGGGAAAGGTTCAGGTGGCGGGGGTGGGGCAACTCAGCCACAGCGGTGATGGCGAGTACTACAACAACCTGGCGCAATACATGGCAATCGAGGATGTCGACCATGCGCTGCACGACAGCGCCACCGACGGACTGCACAGGAATCCATTCACCGGAGGCTTCTTCTATGTCGCATCCGAGCAGAGTTGGCAGCGTCTGACGGCCTACACCTCGACGGGGGTGAAGGAGGTTCGCCAGCGATTCAAGCAGATGGTGACCAACCGCTTCGTCGCCGATTCATTCATGCGCTGGGCGGTAAGCGATGGCTCGGAGCATCTGCTGCGGGCGCTGCAGCACGGTCGCGGGAACGGCATCGCTTTCGACGTCGCGAAACTGAGCCATCCAGGGGTGCAGGTCCTGCCCGGCGAAGCGGGTTCGAAGTGGGATGCCGTTCTCCGGCAATGGATCGGATTCGTTCCCCAGTACGCCGGTCTGAGCGACAGGTTCAAGACCGATTACGCCGAGGTCCATATCCACGCCGCCCGGGACATGCAACTGGACATGATCGATGCGGACTTCAAGAAGGTCCTTACGTCGCGCTACCTGAAGAACGGCGATGCGAACTACCACTCTTTCCGCAACGAGTTCTTCGACGTGCTCACAGCCTACGGCAACGTGATCTTGCCCGGCGCGACCAAAGACGACCTCGCCGCCTACCAAGAAGCCAAGACGAGCTTCGGCAAGCTGGATGCGGCCAGCAGGGTGCTCGAGGCGGCCTGATCACCCGATGCCATGGGCGGCTTCGACAAGCCGCCCGAATCCCACCGCCACCTCCGGCAGGACTTCAACCGGCAGGCGGTGTCGCGCGGCCGGGTTGCGCATCATCTCGATCGATCGGTGATCGGGCAGCGGAACTCTTCTGGATTCGCCGATCACCTGATGGGTCAGTACATCAGCGGCGGCCTTCGACTGCTCCAGGGCGGCGCGGATGTGATTCACGATGGCCTCGGTGTCGTGGTCCATCAGGGCGTCACGGATCGCGATGAAGCATTCGCCCTGACATTCTTCGGATTCGCCTCAATGCCTGTTTGCATCTCGTCCAGTATCCAATACGTTGGTTAAGGGTGCCTTCACCGTTGAAATCCTGGGCCGCGCGAGGTCCTCTACCGATGCAGGCGCGCCGGATCGGGCGTGATCAGTAAGCGCTCCACGCGCCGGCCATGGATCACGTGCTGCTCAAGAATTTCCTCGATGTCGGCGTCGTTGTCGTACCGATACCAGACGCCCTCAGGGTAGATCACCATCGTCGGGCCGTACTCACAGACGTTCAGGCAGCCGGCAAGGTTGATGCGCACGCGCTTGCTGTTGGCCGTCGCCATCGCGCGCCGGCACATGTAGTTCGCCATGTTCAACGCCCCCTTGCTTGCGCAGCAGCCGCGACGATGCGTGGACGGCCGCTGGTTGACGCAACAGAACACGTGCACCTCGTACAGCGGTTCGGTGACACCGGATCCATATTTCATGAGGGTCCTTCCTTCAGCACGTCAGCCGCAGCACCATTGCCGGCAGCACGCGCGGCAGGCTCTCGATGCGGTCAAGCACGCGGTAGTTGCCGTTGCCGAAGATGGCTCGCACGTATTCGTCGGCGGCCGCATCCAGCGTCACGCAGAAGACCGCAATTCCCTTGCGCGCTGCTTCGAGCACTGCGCGTCGCGCGTCCTCCACCAGGTAGCGGCGGTCGTGGATGTCGATGTCATGCGGTTCGCCGTCGGTGATGAACAGCAGCAGGCGCTTGCGATGCGGCTGGGCGCCGAGCAGCGTGCTCGCGTGGCGAAGCGCAGCACCCATGCGCGTGGACAAGCGGCTTTGAAGCCCGGCCAGCCTCGCGATGCTGTTCGCATCGAGCGCCTCGTCGAAGCCCAGGGCCGATTCGTAGCGCACCTCGTGGCGGCCGTTCGAGCAGAAGGCGTGGACTGCGCAGTGGTCACCCGCGTGCGTGAGCGACAGCGTGGTTAGCAATGCCGCTTCACGCGCCAGATCGAGGATGCTACCGCCGCCGGCCGCCACTGGGTCGACGGTCGAGGTCGAGCTGTCCAGCAACACCAGCGCGGCGACGTCGCGTTCTCGGCGGTCGAAGCGCTGGTGCACCTTCTGGCCCGGCGAGTGGTGGCTGCGGCGGTCGATCGCCGAGCGCACCGCCGCGTCGATATCCAGTTCGTCGCCACGCAGTTGGGAGCGCAGCCTGACGCGCTCGCGCAGCCGACCAGCGCGCAGCACGCGTTCCAGACGCAGCAACAGCGCGGCGTGGCGCTCGATGCCTGCCAGCAGCACGCGCGGGTCGCTTGGCGGCGGGCGGCCCTCGAGCACTGTGCACCACGCACTGCGGTAGTCGCCGACGAGACGGTCCCACTCTGGGTACTGCACCCGCGCCAGCAGCGGCTGCTCGCTGTGGGGTTCGCCGACCGGCACCGGACGCACGCTCGGCGTGGGCTCACCCTCTTCTGTGTCCTGCTCGATCTCGGGTGCCGAATCGCGCTCGGGAGGCAGCGGCACGGTATCGGCAGAGGCGAGCGTCTGCGGCGTGGTCTGGTTGTCAGGCAGCCACAGGTGCGCGTTGTCGTCCCTGTACGCGGGCTCGACAGCGTATTCGCGAGAGTTGAACTGCAGGCGCATCTGGCCGATGTCGTTGCCGAGCCTCGATGCCATGTCGCGCAACGCGGTCGGCGCCAGCGTCTCCGCGGAGCGGCCGCCGTCGGTCGCCTCGAGGAAGAGGCGCCGGGCTTTCAGCACCCAGGGGTGCGGGTCGTCGTGGCCTGGGTCGAGCAGGCACCGCGCCAGTCGCAGCATCAGCACGACGAAGGTGTTGCCGTGCGCCGGCTCGGCAGTGTGGAACCCGAGCCAGAGCCGGCGCAGCCCGGGGAGCTCGCGACTCGCGATGGCCTCAACACGGGCGTCCTCGAGCAGGCCGACGAGCGCCATCTGAATCGGTTTCAGGCCGCCGCGTTCGAACTTGTGTTCCGAATGGCACAGGTGAGCGGCGGCATGGGTTGCGGCAGCGTCGTACCAGCGGCGTGCCTGCGCGCCGCGCAGCGCGCGCCCGACTTCGGGAAGGTGCAGCCCGAGGTTGGACAGGAACGGCCGCCGCGTGGCAAGCCCCTGCTCTACCGGCAGCAGGGTCGGCGTGACTTCGAACAGCGCCCGCAGCAAGGGCGCCAGTCGCGCCTTGCTCGATGCCAGGTCGACCCGCTCGCCGCCCGGGGTCACGACCAGTGCCGACTCGCGGGAGCGCAGCTCGAAGTGCGCCAGCGTGGCATCGCCTTCGGTCACCGCGGCCTGAGCCTGGCCGTGGCGCAGGCCGAGCCGGGCCCACATCAGGAGTTCGGCCGGCGAACCATGCCGCAGCATCTCCTCGGAACTCTCGAGAAACGCCAGGGTGCAATGACGCGCCTGCTGCGCCACCTCGCGCACCGCTGTCAACCAGGCGGTCAGCCCGCCGGAGCCCGACAGGCGCGGTGCCAGCAGTGACAAGCGTCGCACGATGGCGCCGAGCAGCGCCGCATCGGCACCTTGCACGCGCAACTCGATAAGGCTCTCGGCGAGCGTGTCGGCGGCCTCGTCGCTGAGCACGGACTCGAGCACACGGCGCGCGCGCTCGAGCTCGAGCCCGACGCTTTCTGGCACCTGTGCCTGACGGAGCGCGGCCAGCGGGTTGCGGTAAGTGCGCGGTGCGCTGGTCACATGGACAACGCCGGTCAAAACGACGCCGACACCGCCGCCTCTAATGCCTGCGCCATGTCCGTGTCGTCCGTTATCGGGTGCACGATCGCCATCCGGCACGCCGTGACGACGTCGACGCCCCGCGCCATCAGTGCGCCAGCATGCACCAGCATTCGCGTCGATGCCCCCTCGTCTAGGCCGTGGCCCTTGAGGCGCCGCGTGCGCTCGCCCAGGGCCACGAGCCTGGCAGCCATGGCTTGCGGCAGGCCCGCCTCGTGGGCGACGATCTCGGTCTCGATCACCGCCACCGGGAAGCCGAACTCGATCGCCGCGAAGCGCTGGCGCGTCGAGGTCTTGAGGTCCTTCATCACGTTCTGGTAGCCTGGGTTGTATGAGATGATCAGGTGGAAGTCCGGGTGCGCGTGCACGACTTGGTTGAGCTTCTCGATCGGCAGCATGCGGCGCGCGTCGGTGAGCGGGTGGATCACCACCGTTGTGTCGGCGCGGGCCTCGACCACCTCGTCGAGGTAGCAGATGGCGCCATGGCGCGCCGCCAGGGTCAGCGGGCCGTCCTGCCAGCGCGTACCTTCGACATCGAGCAGCCAGCGGCCCACCAGGTCGCCTGCGGTGATGTCTTCGTTGCAGGCCAGCGTGATCAGCGGCTTGCCCAGATGCCAGGCCATGTGCTCGACGAAGCGGCTCTTGCCGCAACCAGTCGGCCCCTTGAGCATCAGCGGCATGCGCAGCGCATGCGCCGCCTCGAACAGCGCGAGTTCCTGCCCGACAGAGCGGTAATAGGGCTCGGTGGGTATGCGGTAGGCGGCGAGCGGATCGCTGGATCCGCTCGCCGGCCGCGACAACAAGGACGCGGGGATCATGGGGAGTCAGCGGTGCGCCACATCCTTTTCGTTCGGAATGCCCTCGATCGGTGCTTCCGAGGTGCCTACTGTCGCTCGTGTGAACGCCTCGACCATCTCGCGCGTGCCCTCGGGATCGCTGATCCACTTGGAGTAGAAGTCGTACGGGCAAGCGGCCAGACCCTTATCACCTTCACGCGAGTTGATCAGACCTGTGTAGCCGCGGTGGACGAGCTTGAACAGGTGGTTCTCGGACTGGCCGTTCTTGCGGAAGTCACGGATCAGGCTCTTCGACAGCGCAGCGTATTGCACGCCCATGTCTTCCTCGCCGCACTCGCCGAGCGTACGGCCGTCGAAGCCGATGATCGCCGAGTGGCCGAAATAGGAATAGACGCCGTCGAAGCCGGCGGCATTGGCCACTGCAACATAGACGTTGTTGGCGAAGGCCATCGCCTTCGAGAGGATGATCTGCTGTTCCTTGGCCGGATACATGTAGCCCTGGCAGCGGATGATCAACTCGGCGCCCTTCATCGCGCAGTCGCGCCAGATCTCCGGATAGTTTCCGTCGTCGCAGATGATCAGGCTGATCTTCAGACCCTTCGGTCCGTCCGAGACGTAGGTGCAATTGCCGGGGTACCAGCCTTCGATCGGCACCCAGGGCATGATCTTGCGGTACTTCTGGACGATCTCGCCCTGATCGTTCATCAGAATCAACGTGTTGTAGGGCGCCTTGTTCGGGTGTTCCTCGTGGCGCTCTCCGGTGAGGGAGAACACGCCCCAGACCTTGGCCTTGCGGCAGGCCGCGGCGAAGATCTCGGTCTCGGCGCCGGGGACCGTCGCCGCGGTGTCGTACATCTCCTTGCTGTCGTACATGATGCCGTGGGTGCTGTACTCAGGAAAGATGACCAGGTCCATGCCGGGCAAACCGACCTTCATTCCCTCGACCATGTTCGCGATGTTCTTCGCGTTCTCGATCACCTCGGCCTTGCTGTGCAGGCGTGGCATCTTGTAGTTGACGACGGCGACGCCGACGGTGTCCTTGCTACTCGAAATATCACCGTGAATCATGTCAATCTCCTTGGGGTGGGGGTGGAATGGCAGCGCCGCTCAAATGGTGAGGAACGCCTGGCTACGCGTGGTGTCGACGGTGTCGCACCGCGCTTCGTGCACGAACTCTCCGCGCTCGATGACGAGAAAACGGTCAGCCAGATGGAGTGCAAAGCTGAGCACCTGCTCGGAGACCAGCAGCGCGAAGCCGCACTCGGCCTGCAGCCGCTTCAAGGTGCGCCCGATCTCCTTGATGATCGACGGCTGGATGCCTTCGGTCGGCTCGTCGAGGATCAGCAGCTTTGGTTCGCCGACCAGCGCGCGTGCGATCGCCAGTTGCTGTTGTTGGCCCCCCGACAGGTTGCCGCCCCTGCGGTGGCGCATCTCGCGCAGCATCGGGAACGTTTCGTAGATCCACCCGGGAATCATGAATTGCTTCACGTGTTCCATGCCGGTGAGGATGTTTTCCTCGACCGTCAACTGCGAGAACACCATGCGGCCCTGGGGAACGAAGCCCAGCCCGGCGGCAACGCGTGGATGGCTGGGCAAACCGGTCAGTTCCTGGCCGAGCAGGCGGATCGAGCCGGCGCGCAGCGGGAGCATGCCGATCAGCGCCTTCAGCAGGGTCGTTCTGCCCATGCCATTGCGACCCAGGATCGCCACCGCCTCATCTTCGGCCACCGTGCAGGCGGTGCCGCGAATCACCCGGCTATCTCCATACCGAACGTCGAGGTCGCGAGCATCAAGCATGTCAATGGCCGAGGTAGACGTCGATCACCCGTGGGTCGGCCTGCATCGAGTCCATCTAGTAGGTCGGGTAGTACAAGCGGCCATGCAGCTGGTTCTGCGCCGGAAGCACCGCCTTGCGCGAGGCCGACGTGTAGCAGCCGATAATCGCGGCGACCTTGTCCCATTGGAGGAGCTTCTTGGTCTTCTCCGCTAAGGTCTGCCAATCGCTGGCACCGTCCTCGATCACCGGCTGGATCTTGCGGCCGAGAACACCACCGCCCGAGTTGACCTCGTCGATCGCCAGCTTTTCAGCGTCCACGATCGATGCCTCGGCGATCGCGATCGTGCCGGTCAGTGAATGCAGGATGCCGAGTTTGACGACCTCCTGCGCGGAGGCGGGTTTCAGCCCCCCAACGCCCGTGGCGGCGCCCAGTGCGGCACCTGCCTTGAGCAGCCTACGACGGGACACGGAATCCGACAGCTTGTTGTGCAGATCGGTCATGACGGGCACTCCTCTGGATTGGCAGACAATATGATTCGCCCGTGCCGGAAGCCCGGGCCGTCGAGACGATGACCGACGTCCCCCGCGAGGGTGGGTGCGCCAGCCATGGAGAGCGCGGAAAACAAGAACGCCCGAACGGAACAAGTCCGATCGGGCGTTGATGCCGGCTGCTGATCGACGGTACTGGCGACCACAGCATTGCTTTGGATAGAGATTAGAGGACTGCGCGCGCTGCTGTCAAGTATGGCTTAGCCCGACTTTCTCAGATTTCCGTGGATAACCTGTGAGTTGAACGTCATCTGCGGCGCAAGTCGTTGATGCGCAATGGGTGCCTGGCGGCAGGGTCTGTAGTGGAGACCTTGGTCCTTGCGCGCGAGGTGGTGGGTACGCAGAATTTGGGTCCATGTTCCTGCGCTGCAACCGACGCAAGAAGGACGGCAAGACCCACGATTACTGGAGCGTGGTGGAGAACCGCCGCTGCAGCGACGGCCGCGTCGTGCAGCGCCAGGTGCTGTATCTGGGCGAGATCAACGCCAGCCAGCGCGAGGCGTGGCGCAAGACCATCGAGCTGCATGACGCCGGCACGCGGCGCCAGGTGGCGCTATTCCCCGCTGGCTCGATGCCGGTGGACGACGTCGATGCCATCGGCGTGCGCCTGAGCGAGCTGAGCCTGCGCCGTCCTCGTCAGTGGGGCGCCTGCTGGCTGGCTCTGCAGTTGTGGCAACAACTCGAACTCGACAGCTTCTGGCGGCCTCGGTTTGCGCGGGCGCAAGGCAACACACCGTGGCTGAAGGTGCTCAAGACGCTGGTGGCCTACCGCCTCATCGACCCTGGCTCGGAGTGGCGGCTGCACTGCCAGTGGTTCGACGCCAGCGCCATGGCCGACCTGCTGGAATCGGACTTCGCGCTGGCCGAGAAGAACACGCTTTACCGCTGCCTGGACCGGCTGGTCGAGCACAAGGACGAACTGTTCAAGTTCCTCGTGCGGCGCTGGGGTGAACTCTTCGGTGCCAAGTTCGACGTGCTGCTGTACGACCTGACCAGCACCTACTTCGAGACCGACGAAGACCGCGGGCCGGACGATCCGCGCCAGTTCGGCTACAGCCGCGACAAGCGCGGTGACTGCCGCCAGGTCGTCATCGCGTTGATCGTCACCCCTGAAGGCTTTCCGCTGAGCTACGAGGTGATGGGTGGGGGCACCGCCGACTCGACCACCTTGAGCGGCTTCCTGGACCGCATCGAGAAGCGCTACGGCCGCGCCAACCGCATCTGGGTGATGGACCGCGGCATCCCCACCGAGGACAGCCTGGCCAAGATGCGCAGCATCGGCGCGAGCTACCTCGTGGGCACACCCAAGGGCCGGCTGACGAAGCTGGAACAGTCCTTCCTGAACCAGCCATGGGCCCAGGTGCGCGACGGTGTGCAGGTCAAGCGGCTGGCCACCGAAGAAGACATGTACGTGCTGGCGCAGAGCGACGCGCGCATCGACAAGGAAGCGGCATGCGACGCAAGCGATTGCGCCGCTACATCGAGCGCTTGAAGGCGCTGCAAGGCCAGTGCCTGACGCGCGACCAGCTGCTGATGAAGCTGGGGGCGGCCAAGCACGACGCAGGCCGTGCGGCGGGCCTGGTGAAGGTGACGTGGCCCAAAGAGGCATCCGGCACGGCGAGCCTGGAGTTCAGCCTGGATCGCCAGCGGCTGCGCCAGGTGCGGCGCAGAGAAGGGCGCTACCTGCTGCGCACCAACCTCACCGCCGGGGATCCCGCGCAGCTGTGGACGTTCTACATCCAGCTCACCGAGGTCGAGCAGGCCTTCAAGGAGACCAAACACGACCTGGCGATCCGGCCGATCTTCCACAAGACCGAAGAGCGTATCGAGGCGCACATCTTCGTGGCCTTCCTGGCCTACTGCCTGCAGGTCACCCTGAAGGCCAAACTCAGGACGCAGGCCGGCGGCACCACGCCGCGTGAGGTGATCGCCAAGTTCAAGACCATGCAGATGGTGGACGTGCATCTGCCCACCACCGATGGCCGCGAACTGACCCTGTCGCGCTACACGCAGCCCGAGGCCGAACACCGTATCCTGCTGGACCAGCTGCGGCTGGGCTTGCCGAGCCAGCCGCCACCGAAGATCACTATCGCGCAAGCCAGACAAGCCACCGCAGAACTCGTGCTGTAGTGGAGACCTACGGGCCTCGCACAAGTCAAATCAACAACTTAGCAGCGGTGTCAGAGGGAAATTGAGAAAGACGGGTTAGACTTATTTTCTCAGTGAAGCACAAGTCCAAGCCACACATCCTTGCGGCGCCGTCCGCCCACGCTCATTCGCTCCAATACGGTCGTGCCCAATAAAGATCCCATCAAAGTCGGTGTTCTCTTCTCGTGCGCCGGCATTACCTCCCGCGTAGAACGCTCCCAGCTGATGGGGACCCTCTTCGCAATCCGCGAGATCAACGAAGCCGGTGGCATCGACGGTCGTGAGCTCCAGGCGATACATCACGACCCGCAATGCGTGCCACATCACTACCGCAGTCTCGCCGCGAGGCTGGTGCAACAGGACAAGGTCAACGTGATTTTCGGCTGCTACATGTCGAGCACCCGCAAGGCGGTGATTCCTGTCGTGGAGAAGTGGCAGCGGCTGTTGATGTACCCGACACTCTACGAAGGCTTCGAGTTCTCGCGCAACGTGATCTACACCGGCGCGGCGCCGAACCAGAACAGCGCGCCGCTTGCAGCTTACATGACACGCCACTTCGGCCCCCGCGTCTACATGGTGGGGAGCGACTACATCTATCCCTACGAGTCGAACCGCATCATGAGCGACTTCGTCCTCGAGCGTCCCGGTGGCGTGAAGCTCGGCGAGAGGTACGTCAAGCTCGACGCTTCGGAAGCGGACTTCGCGCCGATCGTGCGCGACATCAAGGCCAAGCAACCCGACTTCGTCTTCTCCACCGTCGTCGGAACGGGGACCCGGCTGCTGTACGAGGCCTATGCCAACGCCGGCCTCGACTCCTCGCGCATGCCAATTGCCAGCCTCACCACGTGCGAGGCCGAAGTGTCAGAGATGGGCGCCGCAGTTGCGGCCGGGCATTTCACCTCCGCCACGTACTTCCAGACAATCGACAGGGAGGGCAACGCTGATGTTCTGACGCGCTTCCGGGCGCAGTTTGGCACCGAGGACGAGCCAAACATGTGTTGGGAGGCGGCCTACTTTCAGGTGCACCTGTTCGCGCGTGCGATGCTGCAGTCGGGGTCCGACGAAATCGACCGTTTGCTGCCCTACCTGCTCGGCATTGAATTCGAAGCGCCGCAGGGCCGCGTGCGCATCGACGCGAGCAATCACCACACGCGGCTCTACCCGCGGATCGGGCGCGTCGATGGGCAAGGTCGGTTTGTCGTGTGTGCCGAGTCGCGCTGCGGGGTCGACCCCGACCCCTACTTGGTGAATCACGCCAGCGACGACTGGAGCGCGCCCGGGGTGATGCTGGGAGAAGCGAGTGGATAGTGAGGGCAACAACCGCGCCGTCGCCGGCCGGGCATTGCATTCGACGCCGAGCCTGCTTCGCAATCTGCGCAACCTGCGCATCCTTGTCTTCCATCCTCGCGATGCCGACGGCGAGTTGTTGACGCAACAACTGCAGCGCATCGGCTGCCAGGTCATCACGATGTGGCCCCCGTTGCCCGATCTGCCCGATACGGTCGACGTGGTGTTCTGCGCCGTACGTCCAGACCACTCGGCGAATCAATGCAACTGGATGGTGCCCGAGTCGGCGATTCCGTTGATCGCGTTGATCAGCTACGAGAACCCGACGATCATCGACGCGGCGATGCGCATGGGCGCGCTGTCCGTGCTGGCCAGCCCGCTCCGGTCGACCGGCATCCTGTCGGCGCTGGCGATCGCGAAGCACACACATGAGGAGCGGCACGAGTTGCAGCGGCGGGTCGCAAGGCTGCAACAGAAGCTGCATGGCGCGAACCAGATCAGCCAGGCGAAGGCGATCCTGGTGCGCACGCGCAGTATCAGCGACGACGAGGCCTACCGCATCATCCGCGAGCAGGCGATGAGCAAGCGCATCACGACCGAAGACATCGCACGCTCCATCATCCATGCCGACGGCGTGTTGTCATACCGGCCGAAAGGCAATGCCTGATGTAACTGGTGCTCGCCGGCCGCCCCGGTCGCCGGCCGTGCCTCCCCGCTCCTCAACGATCTGCCGCTCGGCGCTGCCGGCGTAGTCGCAACGGCAGCGAAGCGACCCTGCAGTCGATCACATTCAGCGGCGTAACCTGCCGCGAAGGCCAGAGCTGCTACCGATGGCGACGAACCAACCGCGCGCCGGCAACCGCCTTGCCCGCGAAACCAGCCCGTACCTGCTTCAGCGTAAGCGTCCGGCGAACCCGTCTTGAGTTCAACTGTGAAGGCAGGGAGGATCGTGTCCACGTAGGAAATAGGTGGACACGATGGCAAGCGAGAGACCCGCAACGAGGCGGCGCTACAGCGCCGAGGTCAAGGCGCAGGTGATGGCCGAGTGCGACGCCCCGGGGGCATCGGTGGCCAAGGTGGCGATGGCGCACGGCATCAACGCCAACGTCGTTCACCGCTGGCGGCAGCTGGCGCGCGGGTCCGGCGCGACAGTTCCCGCATGCACAAACGAGTTCGTGCCCGTGTCGCTCGCCGCAGAGCCTGTGGCTGCAGCCTCGTCGGCAGCCGACATCCGGATCCAGCTGCGCCGCGGCGCCACCGCCATGGTGATCACGTGGCCCGTGTCCGCGTCCGCCGACCTCGCGGCCTGGACGCGCGAGATCCTGAAGTGATCCGCATCGACGCCGTCTGGCTGGCCGTCGAGCCTGTGGACATGCGCGCGGGCACCGAAGCTGCGCTGGCCCGGGCGGTCAACGTCTTCGGCGCGGCACACCCGCACCATGCCTACCTGTTCGCCAACCGCCGTGCCAACCGCATGAAGGTGCTCGTGCACGACGGCATCGGCGTGTGGCTGGCTGCACGTCGACTGAACAGCGGCAAATTCGTCTGGCCCAAGGACGCGGGCACGACGCTGACGCTGACCCGTTCGCAGCTCGACGCCCTCGTACTTGGCTTGCCGTGGCACCGCATCGGCGAGGCCGGGATCATCAAGCTTCTGTAGAACGCGTCAGCGCGAATCGCGCAATTGCCGAATGTGCCGATGCGCATCGGCGCGGGGTCCGGCACGATCACGATCCGTGATCGTCGCAGAACACATCGACACGCTGGATCCGGAGCAACTGCGCCAGGCGGTGCGCACGCTCATGTCCGAGATCGCCTTCAAGCAGGCGACCATCGACAATCTCACGCACGAGATGGCGGTGCTCAAGCGGCTGAAGTTCGCGGCCACGTCCGAGGCCTACAACGCCGAACAGAAGAGCCTGCTGGAAGAGACCATCGACACCGACCTGGCGGCGCTGGCCCTGGAGATCGAGGCCCAGCAACCGAAGAAGCCGGCGCCCGAGGACAAGCAGACCCCCAAGCGACAGCCGCTGCCTGCGCACCTGCCCCGGCGCGAGATCCGCCACGAGCCCGAGACCACCACCTGCGGCTGCGGACAGGCGATGAAGCGCATCGGCGAGGACGTGGCCGAGAAGCTGGACTACGAGCCGGGCGTGTTCACCGTGGAGCGCCACGTACGCGGCAAGTGGGTCTGCGCCTGCTGTGAGAAGCTGGTGCAGGCCCCGGTGGCCCCGCACATCATCGACAAGGGGCTGCCCACCACCGGCTTGCTGGCGCAGGTGCTGGTGGCCAAGTACCTGGACCACCTGCCGCTGTACCGCCAGGAACACATCTTCGAGCGCGCTGGCCTGGCGATTGCCCGCTCGACCCTGGCGCAGTGGGTGGGCGAGTGCGGGGTGCAGTTGCAGCCGCTGGTGGACGCGCTCACCGCCGAGATGCTGAAGAACACCGTGCTGCACGCCGACGAGACGCCAGTGGCGATGCTCAAGCCGGGCCACGGCAAGACGCAACACAAGGCCTACCTGTGGAGCTATTTCACGACGAGCTTCAATCCGATGAAGGCCGTCGTCTTCGACTTCGCCGACAGCCGCGGTGGGCAGCATGTACGCGAATTCCTGGGGCTGCCCGGCAGCGAGAACAAGCCCGGCTGGAAGGGCCAACTCGTCACCGACGACTTCAGCGGCTACAAGGCCTGCTTCGAGATGGGCGTGACCGAGGTCGGCTGCGCTGCATGGCGCATGCGCGGCGCAAGTTCCACGAGCTGTGGGCCAACCACGGCAGCCAGGTCGGCGAGCAGGCACTCAAATTCTTCATACAGCTGTATGAGGTCGAGCGCGAAGCCAAGCAACTCGCACCCGATGAACGCAAGGCCGTCCGGCAGGAGAAGAGCAAACGGATCGCCGATGCCCTGCACCTGTGGCTGACGCAGCAGCGACAGAAGGTGCCGGACGGTTCAGCCACGGCCAAGGCGATCGACTACAGCCTCAAGCGCTGGGCAGCGCTCGTGCGATTCATCGGCGACGGCGACCTGCCGATCGACAACAACTGGGTCGAGAACCAGATCCGGCCGATCGCAATGGCCTGCTCATCACTAATGTCCGGTTAAAAGTCGAACAAAATCAACTGCTTAGCGTCGTCTGACTGTTCGGTTGTGGACTCATCGCCTGGAAAGGCGCATGAAAGCTGGGTTTTCTCGAAAACGGACACCGATAAGATCTGTAGACATGTGTACATCGAGGCCTCGAGTTGAAGTTCTTTCCTGACGATGGCGATGAGCACGTATGTGGCCACGGCGCACCACACCTGCGTCGATCCACCAGGTGCGCCGCCGTCTGCGACATGCGCCGTGCACCGCATGAGGGGCAGAAACCGCGCCGCTTGCAGCTGAAGGCCAGCAGCTTGTCGTGGCCGCACTCGCCGCAGCGCAGCCTCAGGAAGCCGGGGGCCAGAATGCCGCACTCGAGGAAAGCTTCGAACTCGTCTCTGACGAATCGAGGCAACTCGGCGCCCGTGCTGGCCTCGGTGTGGGCGATGAAGCTGGCCGCATGCTGCTGCACCAGGCGATGCAGCGTGGTCTGCTCGGGGCGGTGGCGTTCGTATTGGACCGGGGCGCCATCGGGCGCCCGCTGGGGCTGCCGGCCGATGGCTTGCACGATGGGCTCCCGGTGAGGTGAGCCCGCACGGTCTCAGGCCGCGCGCTGCACCTCAATCGCCCTGTGTGCCGCCTACCGGCGTGTGCCCTCCGTTGCGGGGCCTCAAACGGGTGCCTGAGTGCGGACTCGACCGGCAGCTTCAGGGCAGCGAGATCAGGACAGCGGATGTCGGCTCAGGGTCGGCCACCGACGGCCAGGCACGCGAACTCACCGCCAGACAGCTGACAGCCAAGTTGGGTGGCCAGATTGCCGCCACTCATGGCTGCCGGCGCTCGGTAGAGTAGGAATGTGGCGCGGTGGCAGTAGGTCCGGTTTGTCTGTTGCCGTCCCTTTCGTCTGGCGGTGCCCGAGTAACCTCGCCGTAGCTCCGTCTCCACATCCCCCTCATCGAACCGGACATGCAGATTTCCCGCATCCGGCTCTCGGACAAGACCTCACGCCTTCGCCCACGGCTGGCTGCGGCCGCGCGCAGTCAAGCGTACGAGCCCGAAGTACCCGTAAAGGTGCTGGAGTGGATAGCTCCCGCCCCGTCGTCGCCTGAGCTTGTGCTTGCTGCGCAGCCACCGGCGCAACCGCGGCGCGGTGTAGTTGTCGAGCGCCCGGTAGGCGCCGCTGGTGGTCCCTACATTGAAGTAGTTCGCCCAGCCGCGCAGCGCTCGGTTCAACTTGCCCACCACAGCCGTGGTCTCTTGCCACCCCGTCTTCAGGTCGGTCAGGTCACAATACTGTTAGATTAGAGTGAGTTCTGCCAGAATCGCCGGCATCGCGACGACGTCAGGCGATGGCACGAACCAAGGCAGTGCTGGGTACGGGGGCTCGGCTGGCGGACTATCTGAGCGCCAGACCACACAGCGGTAGCTGCGCCGCGAGTAGCGCAACGTGGCCACGAACAGCCGCGGCTTGCGCCAACGGTCGGTGCCGGGCACGCGCGTGAGAGCACCCTCGCCGTAGTCGACCTGCATCTCCTCGCCCGGCAGGAATGCCAGGCGGTCGAACTGCTCGGGCTCGCGGTGGCGCAGCTTGTTGGCGAAGCGCTTGACTGAGTTGTAGGCGCCGGCGTAGCCGTGCAGATCTACCAGGTCCTGGTAGATGGCCACGGCGTTGCGACGCAGCCGAAGCTGGGCCTCGATGAAGGCACGATGGGGTTCGCGGGCCGATGCCGTCGGCGCAACAGCCGTCGGCGTCACTGCCGGTACCAGTGCCGGTGCCGGTGCCGGTGCCGGTGGCCGGGGTGGGGGAATTTGCTGCGCCGCTCCGGCGGCCACCCCGGGGGAATTTACCGCAGCGGCAGCGGCAAACCGCTTCTGGTAACCGCGGATCGTCTTGCGATCGATCCCCGTGACCCGCTGTATCTCTCGCTGGCTGGCGCCGGCCTCCAGCAGGGTCCAGACGGTTGTCTGTAGATGTGGCTTCAAGACGTTCACTCCTTGTTTCCCCTCGACATTGAGGGGCGGAAAGTAACGTCCTGCTCAGCCCTGACGAGCCGGCCTCGCCGGCCCGCTCAGCACCTCATCGAAGCATGGTCAGGGTGCAATACTGTTCTGTTAGAAAAGAAAGTCACCTGCAGGGCACTCCGTTGACCACAGCTTCTTGCGCGGGGTTCGCGGTGCGGGTCGGACGGGTGGGCCGGTGGCCGGAAGCGGCGTGCAGTCCATGGGGACTCGGGTTGCAGCGGTTCGGTCGTGAGGCGCGTACTGCGAGTTTCGACGCTTGACCATGCGCGGCGATCGTCGGTTGATCGTCCTGGTGGCCCGGGTGTGCGCACTGGCTTGGAGCAGCTCACTGAACCAACGTCGTCGCCGTCGGGGTCGCTCTGGGGGGAAAGGCCCCGGAGTGGGGCTGTGCGCGCCTGAGCAACTCGACGTGTCCCTTGAAGGACAACTCTGCATGCGGTATTCGGTGGCACGTGGCGCCTTGGTGCAGCAGCCAGCGCACGGCATAGTGCGCCAGCACCCAGCCGTAGAACTCCTGGCGTACGAGGTCGGGCGTCTTGCTGCGCAGAACCCGCCGACCCTGCCGCAGGTGCGTCTTGAGCTCATCGAAGACGGCCTCGATCTCCCAGCGCTGGTGGTACAGCGCCGCCAATTCCATAGCCGGCGCCAGTTGCGGATCCAGCAGCGTCGTCAGCAACCTGTATCGCGGCTGCCCGTCATCGACGCCGGGCATCGCGTATTCGATCACGCGCACCGTGATGGCCTGCTCGGTGGCCTCGGCGCGGCCCACACCCGTGGGTCGAATGACACTGAGGAAGGAGCCGTCAGGCAGCAGCTGTTGCGCCGGCAGCTTGCGGGTGCTGCTGCATCGCCACAGCAGTTCGGCTCCCGTGGCCCTTGCGTCGCGCCATTGCTCGAAGCCGTTGAATCCCCGGTCGGCCATGCACAGCATGCCTGGCTGCAACCGAGGCAGCAGGTCGGTGCACAGCGACCACTCGCCAGCGCGAAAGGGCCCGAGGTTGGCACCCAGGACGGCGTGCGTGGCGCATTCGACCAGCACGACGCAGCGTGCCTGCGGATAGCCGGCATGCCCGGCCAGGCTGGTGCGGCTGCCGGGGTAGCCAAAGGTCTCGGCGTTGTCCGCCTCGTCAGGCAGATCGAAGCAGCTTCCGTCGATCGCCACCAGTCTCAGGCCGGCGTAGAACGCCTCGGGATGGTCTGCCATGTTGGCCAGGGGCACGCAGCAGCGCAGGACCAATTCGCGCAGCGGTGCCGATCCGATGCGGCTGCGCAGGGTACTGATGGAGGACTTGCGCACCAGCGCCGGCTCGGCCGCACCACTGGCCCACGCCAACCCCTGCGCGACGACGGCGAAGACCTCCTCGTACGCCGCCTCCGGGTACAGGCTCAGCGCCATGCAGTAGTAGACACCGGCCACGGCGGGAAAACTGCGGATGCGCTGGCTATTGCGGCCGTGCTCGTTGAGCACCGCATGCACGACGTCGGCGGAAACGACACGAGCCAGCAAGCTGGCCGACAGGTAGTCACTCAGCCGGGCCCCGGAACCCAGGACCGCCTTCGTTCGCGCCATGCCGCCTCCCAACGTGGAGTTGCCATGCCGGGTATCGTAAGCGATTCTTGTCTAATAGAACAGTATTGGGTCAGGGTGGGGGAATTTGAGGTGGCCATGGGTGGGGGAGTTTGGGTGGCCACCAGGGGCACCAGCCTTCCCGAGCCGCTACAAGTCCGACACGGGTGGTGACTCTCGTGTTCGGTGGATAAGGTTCAGGACGCCGATCCTCGTTGCCGAGAGACTTGGCGCGCCTCTCTAGATCTCGCCACATGTAGTTCAGCTTGTTGGGATAGGGACAAATGGCCCGCGTCCGCGCCCCTGGGCGACAAAAATCGGCAGAAGCGAGAACGGCTGCCGCTGCACGGTGACGCCACGCTTTGCCGCAAGCGCATCAATGCGGGCGACTGACAAGTAGGAATAAGTGCTCGGGTAGCCAAACCAGAATTGCAGCGTTTGCATCGAGGCCCTCCGGTCCAGATTCTGCGACCTATCAAGCAAAGCAGCGACGTCCATGGCGGCCATTGCCGCGCTCTCCAGGGTCAGGCTGCTGGGCTGGTCGTGGCTCGACCCGGCGCTTGGGATCGTCGGCGCGGTGTAGGTGGAGATGTGGGCCAAGGGCCTCATCGTCGACAAT
>JACZKT010000193.1 GCA_014859905.1 Rubrivivax sp. | reverse complement strand
GGCGATGCCTTCACGCGCCGCGGCGGTGCAGGCGACGACACCGAACGCGCGATAGCCGATCTCGAGCGCCTGCTCCAGCGTCGGCGCCGCCGCCGCGTCGCGCACCGCGCCGGCGATCAGTGCCACCACGGTCGGACTGAGTGCGCGACCCTCGACCGTGCGCGCCTCATCGGGCTCGAAGGGCGGCAGCGTCTGTGCGCCATCGGGGATGCGCCCCACGCGCCCCTGCAGCGCGTGCACGCGTGCCACGGCCTGGCGGATCAGGGCATCGAAGTCCTCGGCCAGTTCGTCGACGATGCCCAGACCATGGGCCTGGGCGGCGTCCACGCGTTCGGCGCGTGTCAGCATGCCGTTGAAGACCGCGGCCGCCGCCGGCCAGCGGCGGAATGGCACCACCATCGCACCGATGGCCGGCAGGATGCCGAGCGTGACCTCGGGCATTTGCAGCCACACGCTGCGCTGCGCCACCAGAGCGTGGCAGCGCATCGCCAACTCCAGGCCGCCGCCGAGCGCCATGCCGTTCATCGCGGCGACCACCGGCTTGGTGCTGCGGTCCAGATGCACCAGCAGCCGCGAGCAGTCGCGCGCATATTGCGCCGCCGCCTCGGCGTTGCCCAGCAGCGACGGAAAGCGGCCGATGTCGCCGCCGGCACAGAAGGCCTTGGTGCCGTAGCCGACGATGACGAAACCGGCGACGGCCGCGTCGTCCGCGTGCCGGCGCAGCAGCGCGAGGATCTCGTCGGTCATCTCGTCGTGCAATGCGTTCAGCGCCTCGGGCCGGCGCAGCGTGATTACCAGCACATCGTCGATGCGATCGACCAGCACGTGGCGCTCGGCCGGCAGGTAGGTGGCCAGGGCACGCCGTGCCACCGGCATGCCGGGCCGATCACGTCCGAATCGTTCGAGCAGACGGGCGACCTCGGCCTCGCCCAGCTCGCGCATCAGCTCGATCGGTCCCTGCTTGAAACCGAGCGCCGTGCGGCAGCCCAGGTCGAGATCGGCGGCGCCGCCGATGCCGCGGTCCAGGATGTCCACCGTTTGCGACAGCAGCACGCCGAGCAGACGGTCACGGATGCCTGCCCGCATCGGGGCCGGCACTTCGGCGGGCCGGTTGGGCTCGCCGGTGAGCCAGCGCTCGACCGAGCGGAAGATGGTGGCCGGCCGATAGTGCTCGCCTTCCTCGTCGGCCTGCAGCGTGTTGGTCTCGATGATGATCGGGTTGCCGTGCGCCAGGTTGAGCACGAAGAACGGCCCGGCATGCACGAACTCGCCGGCGACGCTGTCGATTGCGGCCGCGCTGGCGTCGCCGAGCAGCAGGGCGGCTTCGTTGCACCAGTTGTCGAATATGCGGTCGAGCATGAAGCAGGGCGCGTCGGCCGTCACCAGCGGCAGCTTGCCGGTGGCGCAGAACAAGCGCCGCAACCAGGCGACGAGCGCGGGGTCGGCGCCCGGCCAGTCGATGACTTCCACCGCCGGGTTGCGCCAGGCCGGCGCGAAAAAATGGGTCACGGTCGCGCGCTCGGGGTGGCGCAGGGCGGCGAAGATGCGCGCCGCCGGCAACGAGCTGGTGTTGGAGGTGATCACCGCGTCGCTGGCAACACGCGCTTCGACCTCGGCAAAGATGCGGCGTTTGAGCGCCAGGTCCTCGGTCGCTGCCTCGAGCACCCAGTCGCAGTCGGCCAGCGCGCCGTAGTCGGTGCTGCCGTGCAGGCCCTGCAGCAGCTCTCGAGCAGCCGCAGCGGTGAGCTTGCCGCGCGTCACGGCCTTGTCGGTGTACTCGCGCAGCCGCGCCAGTGCGGCATCGATTGCCGCCTGGCGGATGTCGACCAGCGTCAGCTGCAGCCCCGGCAGCGCGCCCTTCAGGTAGTAGGCGATGTCGGGGCCGATCGTGCCCGCGCCGATGACGCCGATGTGACGCGGCTGCGGCCGTGTCGCGGGCTGCAGCAGGGGATTGGCGAAGCGGGTCGAGGTCAAGGCTTGCTCCCGGAATTCAAACTGCTTCGGCGTCGGCCGCGGCCGCGCGCCGCAACGCGCTCTTGTCGGTCTTGTTGACCAGGGTCTTGGGCAACGCATCGGCAATCCGCAGGCGCGTCGGCACCTTGTACCTGGCGAGCTTGGCGCGGCAATGCGCCAGCAGCGCATCGACATCGACCAGCGCGCCGGCGCGCAGCACGACAAAGGCGACGAGCAGCTCGCCGCGATAGGCGTCGGGCACGCCGACCACCGCCGCATCCGCCACATCGGGGTGGCTGAACAGCACGTCTTCGACTTCGCGCGGGTAGACGTTGTAGCCGCCGACGATGACCATGTCCTTCTTCCGGTCGCGGATGTAGAGGTAGCCGTCGGCGTCGAATTCGCCGATGTCTCCGGTGTAGAGCCAGCCGTTGCGCAGCGCCAGCGCGGTCTCGTCGGGGCGGTTGCGGTAGCCGCGCATGCATTGCGGGCCGCGGGCGCGGATCTCGCCGCGCTGCCCGGCTGGCAGTACCGCGAGCCCGCTCTCGACGTCGACGATCTCGATCTCGGTCAGCGGCACCGCCACGCCCACCGACCCCGACCTGGCCGGAAGGCCGGCGGGGTTGAACGACAGCACCGGCCCGGCCTCCGTCAGGCCGTAGCCCTCGTAGACGGGGGCCCCGACGGCCTCGCGCCAGCGTTCGAGCGTGGCCGACGCGAGCGCCGACGCGCCCGAGTAGCAGGTGTGCACGCTGCGCCAATCGGTGCGGCCGAATTCAGGGTGCGCCATCAGCCCGACGAACACCGTCGGGCTGCCCGGAAACACGCCGATGCGCTCGCGCGGTACCACCGCGAGCACCTCGTCGGGCTGGTAGCGCGGCAGGATCACCAGCGCGCCGCCGCAATAGGCAGCGAGGAACAGGCCCATGGCCATGCCGTAAGCGTGCGACAGCGGCATCATGCACAGGATGCGGTCGCCACGGTGGCTGGGCAGCAGGGCCTCGCGCTGCGTGACGTTGATCGCTATCGCCCGGTGGCTCAGATCCACGCCCTTGGCGCGCCCGGTGGTGCCACCGGTGTACTGCAGCAGGGCCAGTGACTGCGCATCGGGCAGGGGCGGCAACACGGCCTCGCCGGCGCGCCAGGTGTCGAGCCGCCGGGTGTGGTCGCCGACCACGATCACATGCCGGACGCCGGCGCGTCGAGCGAGCGGTTCGGCCATTGGCGCCGCCGCCTCGTCCACCACCAGCACGATCGGTGCGGCGTCCTCGAGGATCGGCCCGATTTCATGCTCGGTGTACAGCGGGTTCAGCGGCACCTGCTGGGCGCCGGCGGCCAGGGCCGCGAACGCGGCCACACAGGCCTCGATCGAGTTGCCGACCAGCGTGGCGACGCGGCCGCCCTGCGCGCCCAGAGCCTCCAGCTCGCGCGCGAAGCCCGCAACGCAGGCGAGGTAGGTCGCGTAGTCGATGCGGCGCCCGCCGCAGACCAGCGCCTCGTTGGCCGGTGCGCCGGCCGCCGCAGCCGCGAGCATCTCGACCACCGTCGGCCAGGTGCAGGGCAGCGCTCTGCTTGCGAGGTTCATGCCGTGCCGCCAAAGCCAAGGTAAGACTCGACCACGCGCGGATTGCCGACGAGTTCGGCCGAGTTGCCCACCAGCGCGACCTCGCCGGTCTCGAGTACATAGCCGCGGTCAGCGATCTGCAACGCGGCGCGCGCGTTCTGCTCCACCAGCAGGATCGCGACGCCGGTCTCGCGCAGCTCGCCGACGATATGCAGGATGTCGCGCACGATGCGCGGCGCCAGGCCGAGGCTGGGTTCGTCCAGCATCAGCAGTCTGGGCTTGGCCATCAGCGCGCGTCCGATCGCCAGCATCTGGCGCTCGCCCCCTGACAAAGTGGCGGCGAGCTGGCGTCGACGTTCCTGCAGGCGCGGGAAACGCGCGTAGATCGGCGCCAGATCCATGTCGGCGCCGCGCTCGCCGCGGCGCACGCGATGGAACGCGCCCAGGCGCAGGTTGTCTTCGACGCAGAGCTCGCCGAACAGCTCGCGCCGCTCGGGCACCAGCGACAAGCCAGCAGCCACACGCGCCTCGACCGGCATCGCGGCCACGTCGCCGCCGGCGTAGCGCACCGTTCCCCTGCTGGGCAGCAGGCCCATGAGTGCGGCCAGCAGCGTCGTCTTGCCGGCGCCGTTCGGGCCGATGACGGTGACGATGGAGCCCGCATCGACGTCCAGGCTCACGCCGTGCAGGGCTTCGACCCTGCCGTAGCCGACGACGAGGTCACGCACTTCGAGCAGGCGCGTCATCGCGGGCGCCCTTGCCAGGCATGCCGCGCCGGACCGACGGCTGTCCCTTCGTGTTGCGCAGCCCGGACTTGGCCCGTGGGACGGCGCGGCGGATTCATGCAATGCCCCCGAGGTAGGCTTCGACCACCGCGGGGTCGCGCTGGATGTCCAGCGGCGAGCCCTCGGCCAGTTTCTCGCCGAAATCCATCACGACCAGGCGGTCGACGAGGCCCATCACGAATTCCATGTCGTGCTCGACGAGCAGGATGGTCAGCCCCTCGGCGCGCAAGCGCCGCAACAGCTCTGCCAGCGCGCGCTTTTCGCCGTAACGCAGCCCGGCGGCCGGCTCGTCCAGCAGCAGCAACAACGGGTCGGCGGCCAGCGCGCGCGCGATCTCGACCACGCGCTGCTGGCCCAGCGGCAGGCTGCCCGCCGCAGCCATCATGTGCTCGGCCAGGCCCACGCGCTCGATCTGTCGCACCGCCTCGGCCAGCAGCCGGGCCTCTTCGTCGCGGTCGGTGCGCAGCATGGCCGCCACGCTGCCCTTGTGCCCGCGCAGGTGCGCGCCGAGCGCGACGTTGTCGAGCACGCTCATGCTCGAGACCAGATTGACATGCTGAAAGCTGCGCGCCAGCCCGCGCCGGGCGATCACGCGCGACGGCAGCCTGTCGATGCGCTGCCCGAGCAGATGGACCGTGCCACCGTCGCCGGCCAGTGTGCCGCTCAGGAGGTTGAACACCGTGGTCTTGCCAGCGCCGTTGGGACCGATGAGGCCCAGGATCTCGCCCGCGTCGAGCGCGAACGACAGGTCCTTCACCGCGACCAGAC
>JACZKT010000192.1 GCA_014859905.1 Rubrivivax sp. | reverse complement strand
TGTCGCAGGCCGATCGCCAGTTCGACCTCCATCCCGCGGGCGGCCTCGTAGGGCATCGGGTTGTAGACCTCGAACAGCTCGGGCAGCAGGCGCAGCCCGCAGCGCCTGCAGCCGCTTCGCTTCGACAGTCTCAAGCGCTCGCCTGATGGGCGCTCCGTCGGGGCCGCGGAAGTTGGTCGTGACGGTTGTCGTGCGATGTCGACGCCCAAGGCCATCCGCCTCGTTCATCGCCGGGAGCAGGTTCATGGACCCGTCGACTTCGGCCGCCACATGGCGGGTGTGCAGGCCAATCGCTTCGTGCCGCGCTGCGGGCTGCGCCTGCTGCCCGAGCTGTTCGAGGTCTACAACCCGATGCCCTACGAGGCCGCCCGCGGGATGGAGGTCGAACTGGCGATCGGCCTGCGACAGAGCGGCTATGGCGTCTGGCAGGCCTGAGGACGGGCCGCTGGCACCGATGTCGCAGCACGGCTGCTCGGCGCCCAGGCGTCCAGAATCAGGGTTCCACGATCGCAGAGGACAACTATGCAGACAGCGTTCGACGAGCGCACCGGGCCGGCGCGCGAGGACCGGCTGGGCGGCAGGTCCTTGCGCGCGTACCGCCCGTGATGGCGCTGATCACCCACACCCCGGCCGCGTCGCTGTTGCTCGCGGCCATCTTGCTGGCAAGCCTGATCGGCTTGTTCGCCGCGCCGGCAATGATCGAGCGCAACCTGTTCCGGCCCTACTGGCTCGTCCCGCGCCGCGAATACGCGACGCCGATCACCAGCGCGTTCCTGCATGCCGACCCGGCGCATCTCTTCTTCAATGCCTTCACCTTCTGGGCCTTCGCTTTTCCGCTGGAGCGACAGATCGGTACGGCGCGGTTCCTCGCCCTCTATGCCTTCGGCCTGCTGGCCAGTGGCCTGGGAACCTATTTCAAGCACCGGGGCGAGCCCGGCTACCGATGTCTCGGTGCCTCGGGTGCCATCCTTGCGGTGCTGTTCGCGTCGATCGTCTATTCGCCGTCGGCGTCGATCTTCATCCTGCCGATCCCGGTGCCGATCCCGGCGCCGCTGTTTGCGGTGGCCTACCTGGCCTACAGCTACTACGCAGCGCGCCAGGCCCGGGGCAAGGTCAACCACGACGCGCACCTGGCCGGCGCGCTGGCCGGTATCGCCTTCGCCGCTGTCGCCGATGCCCAGGCCGTGGTGCGAGCGTGGCAGCACGTATTCGGCTGATCCCGACCGCCCCCAGCGGGCCAGACCGGCCAGCGGCGATAACTGAACCGCCATTCCTCGGCTCTCCCCCCAAGCGCCCTGCCCCCGGCCGATACTGGATCACGCGGCAAGGCTGTCGAACCGACTGTTCCACTGGGCCAAACGGGCTTTCGAGCGCCAGTACCTGCGGCGCTACCGGTGAAACACCACCGGCCACGAGGCGAAGATCGGGTGACCCGAACTTGATGCACATCAAGAGCTGGCGTGGAACATCGACTTTCGTTATCGAAATGCGATAAAAGCTCATCCGAACCGACACGATGATGGAAGTGCTTCGGCGCCGTGCGCGCTTTCATCCTCGTTCCGCCGAGAGTGCAGCGATCGTGGCCGACAAGGGTACCTGCAACGGTGGGGCCAGGCAGTCGGTACAACTTGAACCCGAAGGAGTCATTCACATGCATCTGAACTTCCTGCGGACCGGGCTGGCCGGCGTGCTGGCCGCGTCGATGCTGGCACTCGCGCCGCTGGGCGCCTGGGCACAGACGATCAAGGGCACGGTGACCGACGGGGGCAAGAATGCCGTCGGCGGCGCCACGGTCTACCTGGTGCCGGCGGCCGACGTGGCCAGGCTGGCCAAGGCGCCTTCGTTCAATATCCGGCGCAACGTCAACGACGACGAGCCGATGGAAGACAACCTGGCCAACAACCGCGACAAGTACCAGCGGGGAGTGACCAATTCGAGCGGCGCCTTCGCCATCGACAAGGTGGCGGACGGCAAGTACTTCGTGTACGCCGAGCCCGCCGACCAGAAATACCTGCCCGGCGGCAGCCTCACCAACAAGGCCATGAGCACGGCCGAGCTCACCGCCAAGCCGCTGGCGATCCAGGTGTCGGGCACCATCCCGGGCAATGCCACCTTCGTGGGCAGCTCCAAGTGCATGGACTGCCACGACGACTACACCGACTTCACGAAGACCGCGCACAAGCACGGTATCAACGTCGTCGGCAAGCCCGGCAAGATGCAGGATGCTTCGCGCTTCCCGAACAAGGACGCTGGACTGAAGAAGCTGCAGGCTGGCTTGAAGTTCTACCTGCACGGCTACGACAAGGGTCGCGGCTTCGACAAGTACCAGGTCTCGGACAAGCCGCCGGCCGACATGGCGACGGTGAGCTTCACCGCCACCTTCTTCACCGACACCGACGGCTCGCTGAAGCTGCGCACCGAGAACTTGCGCGACGCTGCCGACCCGCCCCGTGTCTACCCCGTGGAAAGAACCTACGGCGGCCCGGTCTACAAGCAGCGTTACCTGATCCGTGTCGGCGACTCGACCTATCCCTTCCTGCAGTACAACACCGAGGGTCAGGACAGCTGGGGCGACCGCACCCGCAAGCCCTGGCGCGACTACCACGGCGACTGGCTGTTCAACGAGGCGACGAACAAGCTCATCGACCCGCCGAAGACCAAGTCCTTCGAGATCCAGTGCGCGTCGTGCCACTACACCGGCTACACGCTGACGCCCACCGTGGAGGGCGGCTTCGTCGCCGGCGCGGCCAACGACCCGAACGGCGAAGCCGACATCGACGGCGACGGCACGCCCAACGAGCTGAATATTGGCTGCGAGACCTGCCACGGTGCGGGCTCGGCCCACTCCAAGGCCCCGAAGAAGATGAAGGCCTCGCTGATCGTGCACCCGGGCAAGCTCGCCGCCGAGCGCGCCACCGTCATCTGCACCCAGTGCCACAGCCGGCCGCAGGGCAGCATGAAGAACGACCAGCCGATCAACAAGGACAACCGGATGCTCACGCCCGGCATCAGCCGCAACGAGTACCTGGTGAACCACACCACCCGCGAGGACGCCGCGCAGGGGGACTTCTGGCCGGACGGCGTGCACTCCAAGGCACACCACCAGCAGGCCACGGACGTGATCCGGTCCAGGCACTACGTCAACGGCACGCAGACGCTGACCTGCTCGAGCTGCCACGACACGCACGGCAAGACCGGCATCAAGCACCAGTTGGTGCTGGACGCGCGCGACGGCAAGAACTCGCTGTGCGCCAGCTGCCACAAGGTCGACCTGAAGGAGCACACGACCAAGGCCGTGGGCGAGCCCCACACCAAGAAGATCGCCTGCGTCGACTGCCATATGACCAAGACCATGCAGACGGGCGCGGGCCTCGGCAAGGGCCTGGAGTCCAAGGATGGCAAGAACTACTGGATGAACGACATCACCTCGCACCTGTTCGACGTGCCGCGCATCACGAACAAGGGCGTCAAGGGTGTCGAGGCGGGCAAGGCGATGCCGATCCCGTACACCAACAAGTGCGGCGCCGCTTGCCACGACGCCGCAAAGATGTAGCAGGCGCACGGGGCCGGCCGCGCCCGGCTCCGCAGCCGGAAAGGCCCGCATCCGCGGGCCTTTGTATTTGGTGCACGCTGCAAGTCGGTGCATGATCGACCGTCATGAGGGACATCTTCCGCGAGACCTTTCTCGGCTTCATCCGCGTGCACCTGCTGCACCATGCCGCCGAAGAACGCATCTTCGGCACCGAGATGATCGAGGAGCTTGCCCGCCACGGCTACGAGTTGAGCCCGGGAACGCTCTACCCGATCCTGCACGCGATGGAGGCCGCCGGTTACCTGGCGAGCGAGCAGGAACTGGTGGCTGGCAAGCTGCGCCGCTACTACGCCATCACGCCCGAAGGCCTCACGGTGCTGGAAAAACTCAAGCAGAAGGTGCGGGAGTTGACCCACGAAGTGCTGAAAGCAGAGGTTGGCAAACCTGCCGCCGCCAGCAAGGCGCACCGCAAGCCGACGACCTGAGCCTCGGGCTCAGGCGGTGCGTCAGGACAATGCGCTGTGCCGGTCTCTCACCGACGCCCTCACAGCACCGAGAGCAACCAACCGACGCCCGCCGCAAACGCCACGACGAGCAGCGGCGACAGGCGCGCATAGACCAGCAGCCCGAAGGCAGCCAGCGCCAGACCGAAGTCGGCGCGGCTGCCGATGGCGCTGGTCCACACCGGGTCGTACAAGGCGGCCAGCAGGATGCCCACCACGCCCGCGTTGACACCGGCCAGCGCCGACTGCACCGCCGGCCGCTGACGCAGCGCGTCCCAGAACGGCAGCGCACCCACGACGAGCAGCCAGGCCGGCAGGAAGATCGCCAGCAGGCAGGCCAGGCCGCCGGTCCAGCCGCCGATCCCGGCCACCTCGGGCCGCATCACCGCGCCCAGGTAGGCCGCGAAGGTGAACAGCGGCCCCGGCACTGCCTGCGCCGCACCGTAGCCGGCCAGGAACTCCGCGTTGCTCACCGCGCCACCGGGCGCCACCGCCGACTGCAGCAGCGGCAGCACCACATGGCCGCCGCCGAACACCAGGGCACCGGCGCGGTAGAAGGCGTCGAGCGTGGCGAGCACTGGCGACGCCGTGGCCGCGACCAGCAGCGGCAGGCCCAGCAGACCCAGCGCGAACAACGCGAGCGCGGTC
>JACZKT010000191.1 GCA_014859905.1 Rubrivivax sp. | reverse complement strand
GGTGTGCGCTTTCTGCGCTCGACGTTTTGCGCCGGTCGCGTCAGGCGGTGCCCGGCGGGGGCGCTGACTGTGGCGGTCGGTGCTGCGCACCGACTCCCCTGCGCTGCTCGCCTTGAGGGGGTGCCGCATAACTCGCTTCGTAGACTGACTTGGCGCATCCTGTCTGAGCGTAGCGAACGAAGTGAGCGCAGCGAGTTATGCGCCGGGCCATGGACCCGAGCAGCGCAGGGCAGTCGGCGCGCAGCGACGACCGCCTCACCCGCACGCCGCGCCCCGCCCGGACAGCCCTTTGCCGCCACAACAGTCAACACGCAAAAGCCGACACGGAACGTCCGCAACGGGCCGCGAGCAGGCAGCCCACTTCCTTCGATCGAATGCAGCGCGGATTCAGTCGCCAAGAAGGGGGGCCGACGGCGCGGCGGCCAGCATGTCGGAGGCGCCGGCACGGCCGGCGCTGGACAGCACCTGTTCCAGCACGTGGTCGAAGTGCGCGATGTCCAGCGGCTTGGTCAGGTAGGCGGCAAAGCCGGCCGTGCGCCCGCGCTCGAGGTCGCGCGGCATCGCGTTGGCAGTGATGGCCACCACCGGAATGCCGCGCGTCGACGCGTCGGCCTGCAAGCGGGCCATCACGGCCCAGCCGTCGATGCCGGGCAGGTTGATGTCGAGCAGGATCAGATCGGGCCGCTGCGTGCGCGCCAGCGCCAGGCCACTGTCGGCGTCGGCGGCAGCGATCAGACGCATGTCGGCATGCCGCGCCAGCGTCTGCTCGATCAACATCATGTTGGCCGCGTTGTCCTCGATGCACAACACATCCCTGGGGCGATCCGCCGATGCCGCCGGGGCTTGCCGCGGCGCCTCGCCCTGTTCGCCCGGCCCTGGCGCCGGCAGCTCTGCAGCCAGCGCCTGCGGCAGGGCGATCCAGAACGTGCTGCCGACGCCGGGCCGGCTGTCGACTCCGATCTCACCACCCATCAGCCGCGTCAGGTGCTTGCTCAAGGCCAGGCCGATGCCGGTGCCCTCGACGGCGATGTTGTGCGCATCCAGGCGCTCGAAGGGCACGAACAAGCGCGCCACCTGGTCGGCGCTCAGGCCGGCCCCGGTGTCGGTGATGCCCAGCCGCAGCTGCGCGCCGTCGGCGTGCCAGGCCAGCCTCACCGAGCCCTGCTCGCGGTTGTATTTCACCGCGTTGGACAACAGGTTCAGGATCACCTGCTTGAGCCGGATGCGGTCGGCGAACACCTGCGCCGAGCCGTCGTCGGCCTGCACGGCGAGCGCGATGCCACGTGCACGGGCGCGGTCGCGCACCAGCTCGAGACACTCGTCGATCACGCCTGCCAGAGCCACCGGCTCGAGCCTGACGCTGAGCTTGCCCGATTCCACCTGCGCCAGGTCGAGCACGTCGTTGATGAGGGCCAGCAGGTGCTCGCCGGCGCGCCGGATGTGGCGGGCAAAGTCGCGCTGCTCGTCGGGCCGCGCCGTGTTGCCGTCCATCTCCAGCAGCTGCGCAAAGCCCAGCACCGCGTTCATGGGTGTGCGCAGCTCGTGCGACATGCGCGACAGGAAGTCCGACTTGGCCAGGTTGGCACGCTCGGCCTCGTCCTTGGCCGCCAGCAATTGCGTGGTGCGGTGGGCGACACGTTCCTCCAGCTCCTCGTTGAGCCGCCGCAAGGCCTCCTCGCTGCGCTTGCGTTCGGAGATGTCGCGTCCCGAGCTGGCGATGCCCAGCAAGCGGCCCTGCGCATCGAGCACACGCACGCCGTTGAACTGGTGGTCCACCGGGCCCGCCACGGTCAGCAGCCTGGCTTCCACGATGCCCTGCCCGTCTTTGAGTACGCGCGCCACCGCCTCGGCCACCGCGGCGCGGTCGCGCTCGTCGAACAGCTCGCTCGCAGGCAGCCCGCGCAGCTGTTGCGCCGAGCGGCCGGTGGACACCTCGGCGTGCCGGTTCCACCATACCAGCCGCCCGGCGGGGTCGACCATGAACAGGTTGTCGTTCACCGCCTCGGTGACGGCACGGTTCTCGCCGTAGGCGCGCTGCAGCGCCCGCTCGGCCTGCTCGCGCTCGGCCACGGTGACCTGCAACTCCGCGTTCAACTGGCGCAGCCGCGCGGTCTCCAGCACCTGCAGCTGCATGCGCCACTGACGCAGCAGCGTCAGGCCCAGCGCCAGCACCAGTGCCGCCCCGCCCAGCGTGAACAGCGCCATCAGCCGCGCGAACGGCCACCACTGCGCCAGCACCACCGATTCCGGGATCGTCGCCTGGATGGCCAGCGCATAACCGCGCACCGCGTACAGCGCGACGATCTCGGGCGTGCCGCCGGCGCCGGTCGAGCTGCTGCGAAGCGTGCCGTCCTCGCCGCGCGCCAGCGCGTCCGTCATGAACGTGACCAGCTCCGCAGGCAAGGCCGACACGCCCTCGGCTACCGGTTCGCGGATCAGCAGCGCGCCGTCGCGCCGCGACAGCGACAGGGAGTCGCCCTGGCCACGCAGCACGGCTGCGAACAGCCGCGTCAGGCGGCTGGTGGAGATGCTGGCCGTGACCACGCCCAGCAGACGCCCGTCCGCCGCGCTGACACGGCGCGCCAGCAGGATCGACTCCTGCCCGGTCGGGCGGTCTTTCTGCGGCGCCGAGATCACCATCGGCGTGCCGGGGTTGTCGCGCAGGGCCACGAAGTAGTCGCTGTCGGCGAGGCCGAGTGCCGGCACCGGCCAGGCGCGCGAGGTGTTGATGAAACGGCCCGTGGCGTCGATCAGCGACAGTGCATCGACATCGGCCGTGAGGATGACGGCTTCGTTCAGCACCCGATGCATCTCGGGCGTGGCACCGTGGCGGGCGAAGTCTTCGGGGGTCTGCAGGTCGGCAGCCAGCAGTCGCTCCTCGACCGCAGAGGCCAGCAGGTCGGCGCCAAACACGATGCGGTGCGTGTGTTCGGCCAGCGACAGGCTCACCTGCTGGAGATTGGCGGTCTCGTTGGCGAGCGTGCGCTCGCGCGTGGCGGCCGCCGTGAAGGCGGCAAAGACCACCAGCGCCAGCACCAGCAGCACGGCCACGGTGCCGACCCAGAACAGCGGCGACCGGCTCGAAACACGCATCGCGGCGCTGGCGTTCGTCAAAGGCCGGGCTCTCAACGATCGCGCCGGACCAGGCGGAACGTGCCGCCGCGCACCTCCACCACCACCGGCGGCTGCACCAGCTGGCCACTGGCGTCGAAGTAGGCCTCGTCGGCAACGCCGAACAAGCGCCCCCGCCACTGCCGGATGCAGTCGCGCAGGCGCACCCGGTCGTTGCCCACGCGCTGCAGGCACGGTGCGACGATGCCCCGGATGGCGCGGTATTCCCAGGCCGCCAGCACCGGGCGCGGCGGCTGCGGGCCAGTGGCGAACTCGCGCCGATAGCGCTCGGCCCAGGCGCGGGACTCGGCGTCGACCTCCTCGTTGAAGTAGGTCATCAGCAGCGTGCCCTCGGCCGCCTGCGGGGCCGCGGCGATGAGGGCTTCGTTGGCCAGCCCCCCGGTGCCGAAAAAGCGCCCCGGCAGGCCCAGCGCGCGGGCCTGGTTGAGGATCGCCGGCGCCGCCGGCAGGGTGCCGAACAAGGCCACCGCATCGGGCGCCGCCGCCTTGATGCGCTCGAGCTGGGCGCGGAAGTCGGTGTCGCCGGTCTCGTAGGACTGCACCGCCACCGGCGCCACGCCGGCGCGCTGCAGCGCAGCGACGAAGACCTCCCGGTTGCCCACGCCGTAGTCGTTGCTGTCGTTGATGACGGCGATGCGCCGCAGCCCGAGCTGCTCGACCACCACCTTGGCCAGTTGCTCGGCCATCACGGCGTCGGTCTGGATGACGCGAAAGGTCCAGTGGTTGCGCGGCGAGGTGATCAGCGGATGGGTGGCGCCGACGACGACGTAGGGCGTGGCCGACTGCTCGGCGATGTCGAGGTGGGCGCGCACCTGCGGGCTGCCCCAACCGCCGACGATGACGTCGACGTTGGCCGCCACCAGGCGCCGCATCGCGATCGCCGAGCGTGCGGGCTGGCTGCCGCCGTCGGCGATCTGCAGCCGGATCATGCGGCCGTCGATGCCGCCGGCCGCGTTGATGTCGCGCACCGCCATCTCAGCGCCTTGGGTCAGCCCCAGGCCGTAAGTGGCGCCGGCGCCGGTGCGCTCGGCGATGACGCCCAGCACGATG
>JACZKT010000190.1 GCA_014859905.1 Rubrivivax sp. | reverse complement strand
GGCGGCCGCCGGACTAGGGGCGGTTCGGCTTGCTGACGCTCCTACTTTGCCTCAGAGTCGAGGTTTGTGGCAATCCCGATCAACATGCAGGCGACGCCGCAAACCACGGCCGCTATAGTCACCGCCGCCGTTACCGTGAGTCGGCCTTGCGCGGCGCGCGGTGTCCCGAACTGAAAGAAGAACCTATGCCAGACGCATCGCCGTTGCAGATGGAGTTGGTCACGGAGGTAGGCGACAAGCTGCACTTCAAGTCGATGTCGGCGCACGAGGAGATTTCGCGCCTGTTCGAATACCAGATCATCGCCATCTCGGACGACCCGGCGGTGTCTGCCGACGATCTGCTCGGCACCAATATCGCCGTGTCGATGGAGGTCGCCGACGGCACCAAGCGCTGGTTCCACGGCATCGTGGCCTCGTTCGGCGTCGAAGGCGTGCAGGGCCGCTATTTCACCTATCGCATCACCGCACGACCCTGGACCTGGCTGTTGACGCGGTCGGCCGACGTGCGCATCTTCCAGGACATGAGCACGCCCGACATCGTGAAGGCGGTGTTCGGCGAGTACACCAGCACCTTCGTGGACCAGCTCAGCGGGAGCTATGCGCCGCGCACCTACTGCGTGCAGTACCGTGAGACGGACTTCAACTTCGTCAGCCGGTTGATGGAAGAGGAAGGCATCTTCTACTTCTTCAAGCACGCCGAGGACAAACACGAACTCGTGCTCGCCGATACCAGCGGCGCGCACGAGGCCGTGCCCGGCTTCGAGAACATCCGCTATCTCGAGGACGACGTCACGGTGGCCGAGGTGCAGGCCATCAACGACTGGCACATGCGCCACGAGATCCAGACCGGCAAGGCCACGCTCAGCGACTACAACTTCGAGACCCCCAGCACCGACCTCAAGAGCACCACCGCGGCATCGAGCCGTTCGCATGGCGAGGCCGAGCACGAGGTCTACGACTACCCGGGTCTGTATGCCGCCAGGGACAAGGGCGACGCTCGCGCGGCGATCCGGCTGGACGAGAGCGCCAGCCGCTTCGGCCGCTACACCGGCAGCGGCAACACGCCGGGCCTGGTCGCGGGCGCACGTTTCACGCTCTTCGACCACCCGCGTACCGACCAGGACGCCGAGTACCTGGTGCTGCAGACGCAGATCGACATGCAGCAGGCCGGCTATGAAGCCGTGGGCACCGACGACACGCTGTTCCTGTGCCGCTTCGTGGCGCAGCTCTACGCCGAGCCCTTCCGGCCGGCACGCACGACACGCAAGCCCACCGTGGCCGGGCCGCAGACGGCCCTGGTGGTGGGCAGCGGCGACGCCGGCGACTTCGAGACCGACAAGTACGGCCGCATCAAGGTGCAGTTCCACTGGGACCGCCTGGGCGAGAAGAACGCCGACAGCTCGTGCTGGCTGCGCGTGGCCACGCCCTCGGCCGGCAACGGCTGGGGCATGATCTGCCTGCCGCGCATCGGGCAGGAGGTGGTGGTCGCCTTTCTCGAGGGCGACCCCGACCAGCCCCTGGTCGTGGGCAGCGTCTACAACGCCGAGCAGATGCCCCCCTACGAGCTGCCGGCGCATGCCACGGTGAGCACGCGCAAGAGCCGCAGCAAGCAGGGCGCGGCCAACGACTTCAACGAACTGCGCTTCGAAGACGATCCCGGCTCCGAGTACGTCCTGTTCCATGCGCAGAAGGACAGGCTGGAATTCGTCGAGGAAACCTTGCGCGCCGAGATCGGCATCGACGAGCACCGCACCGTCAAGGGCGATCGCCGCGAGAAGATCGAGGGCGTGTCGCACCTGACGGTGCTCAAGGAGGTGCGGCAGAAGTTCGACGACAAGTTCAGCCTCAAGGTCACGAAGGACGTGCTGCTCGACACCCAAGGCCAGCACAGCATGAAGGCCGTCAAGGACATCACCGCGGAAGCGGGCAAGTCCTATTCCATCAAGGCGGGTACCGACCTGCACATCAAGGCCGGCAAGAACGTCGGTGTCGACGGCGGCATGAACGTGCACATCAAGGCCGGCATGAACGTGGTCATCGAGGGTGGCATGCAGCTCACGATCAAGGCCGGCGCCGGCTCGGTGGTGCTGGGCCCGGACGGCGTGTCGATCACCGGGCCGTTGGTCAAGGTCAACTCCGGTGGCTCTCCTGGCTCGGGTAGCGGCGCCAGCCCGGTGGCGCCCACCGCCCCCGAAG
>JACZKT010000189.1 GCA_014859905.1 Rubrivivax sp. | reverse complement strand
CGCGCTCGTTGCGCTCGTCGCCGGTGGCGGGCAGCGACGTCGGGTGCCAGAACTGGCCGGTCTCTTCGTCGCGCAGGTAGATGACCTCGCCACCCACGTCGGAAACGGGGTCGTTGTGCCACGGCGTGAGGCGCAACTCGTGCGCGTTCTCGCACCAGGTGTAGGCGCTGCCCGCTTCGGACACCACGGTGCCGAAGCGGGCAGCGCCTAGACCTGGTGCGAGAACGCGCACGAGTTGCGCCTCACGCCGTGGCACAACGACCCCGTTTCCGACGTTGGTGGCGAGGTCATCTACCTGCGCGACGAAGAGACCGGCCAGTTCTGGCACCCGACGTCGCTGCCCGCCACCGGCGACGAGCGCAACGAGCGCGACGCCAGCCCCTACCTGACGCGTCACGGCTTCGGCTACAGCGTGTTCGAGCACGACGCGGCGGGCATCCACAGCACCTTGACGGTCTTCGTGGCGATGGACGCGGCAGTGAAGTTCTCGGTCCTCGAGCTGCGCAACGACAGTGGTCGCACACGCCACCTGTCGGCCACCGGCTATGTCGAATGGGTGCTCGGCGACCAGAGGGCGAAGACCGGGCTGCACATCGGTACCGAGATCGCTGCCGACAACGCTGCGCTGTATGCCCGCAACCCGTTCAGCAACGACTTCGGCGACTGGGTCGGCTTCTTCGATGTCGACGAACGCGAGCGCTTGTTCAGCACCATCACCTGCGACCGCACCGAATTCATCGGCCGCAACGGGTCGCTGCGCAGCCCGGCCGCGTTGCGGCGCACGCGGCTGTCGGGCCGCACCGGTACCGCGCTGGACCCCTGCGCGGCGATCCAGGTGCCGTTCGAGCTGGCCCCCGGGCAGACGCGCGAGATCGTGTTCCGGCTCGGCATGGGCCGCAGCACCGACGAGGCGGACCAGCTGGTGCGCCGCTTCCGCGGCCACGACCCCATGCGTGCAGCGCTGGACACCGTGCACAGCCACTGGCAACACACGCTGGGTGCGGTGCAGGTGGACACGCCCGACCCGGCGCTGAACCTGCTGGCCAACGGCTGGCTCGTCTACCAGACGCTGGCCTGCCGCATGTGGGCCCGCAGCGGCTACTACCAGTCGGGCGGCGCCTACGGTTTTCGCGACCAGCTGCAGGACGCGATGGCGCTGGTGCACACGCGCCCGGCCCTGCTGCGCGAGCACCTGCTGCTCAGCGCCAGCCGGCAGTTCGTCGAGGGCGACGTGCAGCACTGGTGGCACCCGCCGTCGGGCCGCGGCGTGCGCACGCACATCTCCGACGACTACCTGTGGTTGCCGCTGGCGCTGTGCCGCTACGTGCACGCCACCAACGACACCGGCGTGCTGACCGAGAGCGTGCCCTTCCTGGACGGGCGGGCGGTGCCGCCGACCGACGAGTCCTACTACGACCTGCCGCTGCGCTCGGTGCATGCCGCCAGCCTCTACCAGCACGCGGTGCGCGCCGTCTTGCACGGCCTGCGCTTCGGCGCCCACGGCCTGCCGCTGATGGGCAGCGGCGACTGGAACGACGGCATGAACCAGGTCGGCCACCAGGGCCGCGGCGAAAGCGTGTGGCTGGGCTTCTTCCTGTGCGAAGTGCTGCGCCAGTTTGCCGTGCTGGCGCGCCGCCATAGCGACGACGCCTTCGCCCGCCAGTGCGACGACGAGCGCACGCAACTGGCCGTGCGGCTCGAGGCCAGCGCGTGGGACGGCGACTGGTACCGCCGCGCCTACTTCGACGACGGCACGCCGCTGGGTTCGAAGGACAACGCCGAATGCCAGATCGATTCGATCGCGCAAAGCTGGGCCGTGCTGTCGGGCGTCGGCGACGCGCAGCGCGTGCAGCGGGCGATGGACGCGGTGTCGGCGCGGCTGGTGCGGCCCGAGGCCGGCCTGGTGCAGCTGCTCGACCCGCCGTTCGACCGCCGCGGCCCCAATCCCGGCTACATCGCCGGCTACGTGCCCGGCGTGCGCGAGAACGGCGGCCAGTACACGCACAGCGCGGTGTGGGCGGCGATGGCCTACGCCGCGCTCGGCGATGCGCCCCGCGCCTGGCAGCTGATGGACCTCATCAACGCGCTGCACCACGGCCGCACGGCAGCCGAAGTGGCGGTCTACAAGGTCGAACCCTATGTCGTCGCGGCCGACGTCTACAGCGTGGCGCCGCACACCGGCCGCGGCGGCTGGAGCTGGTACACGGGTTCGGCCGGGTGGATGTACCGGCTGGTCATCGAGTCACTGCTGGGCCTTCAGCTCGAGGTCAATGAGGACGGCGCCCTGCTGCACGTGCGCCCCTGCATTCCGGCCGACTGGCCGGGTTACACGGTCGCCTATCGTTTCCGCGACACCTTGTACCAGTTGCAGGTGGAGCCGGCGGACGTCGCCGAAGTGAGCGTCGACGGCGTCGTGCATGCAGGCAGCGCAGTTCCGCTGCTCGACGACGGCGGCACGCACGAGGCGCTCGTGCGCCTGGCGCGGCCGCGAACGCCAACTGCCGCGGCACCCGAAGTGGCGGCGATGAAGTGACGCCGCCGCCGGGGAAGCAGCCTGGCGGCCCCCAGTCCATGCCGCAACGCGTGGCAGCGGCGCCCACTGGATGTGCAAGACCGCCGGCCGCACGGGGGCGGCAGCTTCAATGGCCGGCCAGGCGCTGCGATGCGAGGGCCGCGCCCTGGGCCAGCGCCGCCAGCTTGGCTTCGGCGACGGCGCGGCTCATCGGCGCCAGGCCGCAGTTGGTGCAGGCGATGAGGTGCTCGCGCGGCACGAACTGCAGCGCGCGGGCTATCGTGTCGGCCACCTCCTCGGGCGTTTCGACCTCTTCACTGGCGACGTCGATCACGCCCACCATCACGTCCTTGCCCTTCAGCAGTGCCATCAGCTCAGGCGGCACGTGCGAGTGCAGGCACTCCAGGCTGACCTGGTCGATCGAGCTCCTTGCCAGTGCCGGGAAGACCTGCTCGTACTGGCGCCATTCCTGCCCCAGCGTGCGCTTCCAGTCGGTATTTGCCTTGATGCCGTAGCCGTAGCAGATGTGCACCGCCGTCTTGCAGCTGAGCCCCTGCGCGGCGCGTTCCAGCGCCTGCACGCCCCACTCGGCGGCGTCGGCCATGTAGACGTTGAACGCCGGCTCGTCGAACTGGATCACGTCCACGCCGTCGGCCTGCAGCGCCAGCGCTTCCTGGTTCAGCAATTCGGCAAAGGCGAAGGCCAGCTGGCGGCGGTCGCCGTAGTAGCGGTCGG
Organism: Rubrivivax sp.; assembly: GCA_014859905.1. Lineage (GTDB taxonomy): Bacteria > Pseudomonadota > Gammaproteobacteria > Burkholderiales > Burkholderiaceae_C > Rubrivivax. The sequence goes on along the minus strand of JACZKT010000189.1, from coordinate 788 downwards.
CCACGGTGTCGACGATGGTCAGCGGGCCGGGCAGCGTGAACTTGATCCTGCGCGTGGTGTGGGCGCGCAGGAAGCGGGCCTCGGCGGCGTGCACGCGGCCCTTGAGCTTCAACGGCGCCACCACCTGCGGCACCATGGCCTTGTAGCGGTCGTTGCGGATGCCCATCTCGACCTTGTGCTCGAAGTCGATGCCCTCGATCTGCTCCAGGAAGCCGTGCACGAAGTGCTGCCGGCTCTGTTCGCCGTCGCCGATGACGCTCAGTCCCGCGTCCTCCTGGGCCTTGATCCACAGCAGCGTGGCGTCGAGCTTGGCCTGCGCCAGCTCGGCGCCCTGCGCCTTCCACTGCGGCCAGAGTTTTTCGGTCTCGGCCAGCCAGGCGGGTTTGGGCAGGCTGCCGGCGATGGCGGTGTCGAACATGCGCGTCTCCGATCGGGTCGCGCAGGATAGCCCAGCCGCACCGGTCGCGCGCGGCAGCGCGACGAACTCGGGCGCATCACGCTGCACCTGCGCAACCACGCCGAGAAGCTGGCCGTGAGCCAGGCCTACAGCTGGCGTTTCAAGCCGATGTAGCCGGCCGTCGAAGGCATGACGTTCGAATTGCGCCGCTGGGGCGTTCCTCCCTCGCCCGCTTGCGGGAGAAGGAGCCATGCACGTCGACCCCAAGTGCAAACCGCCAACAGCAAGCTCACCAGGCATCGATGAAGCCGCGCCGCGGCGGCAGCGGCGCGGCGCAGGCGCTGGCCAGCACGCGCGCCAGCCAGGGCCGGGTCTCGGCGGGGTCGATGAC
>JACZKT010000188.1 GCA_014859905.1 Rubrivivax sp. | reverse complement strand
TGCGGTAGACGCAGTCGGCCGCGATGGGCTCGACGACGACGAAGCGCGGCCGCTGCTCGCCCCAGTGCAGCCAGAAGCTCGCGCACACCGCCGCCGCCAGCGCGCCGACACCGGCCTGCGCGAACACGTGCGTCGGCGGCGGGGCGCCGGCCATCTGCTGCGCGACCTCGGCCGCCATCACGCCGTAGCCGTGCATGACGTCGAGCGGGATGTCGCGGTAGCCGGGGTAGGAGGTGTCGGAGACGACGGTCCAGCCCTCGGCAGCGGCGGTGGCCGCGGCGTGCCGCACGGCGTCGTCGTAGTTGCCCCGGACTTCGCGCACGTCGGCGCCGTAGCGGGCGATGGCGTCGCGCCGGCCCTGGCTGACGTGTTGGTGCACGAAGATCACGCAGCGGCAGCCGAACAGCTGCGCGCCCCAGGCCACCGAACGGCCGTGGTTGCCGTCGGTGGCGCAGGTCACGGTGGCGCGGCCGACGACGTCTTCGTGGGCCCCGGTGAGCAGGTCGCGTGAACTGACCCGTGCCAGCCCGCGCGCCGCCATCACGGCGTTGCGCAGCACGTTGGCCACCGCGTACGCGCCGCCCAGCGCCTTGAAGCTGCCCAGGCCAAAGCGGCCGCCTTCGTCCTTGTAGAGCAGCTGGCCCAGGCCGAGTTGCTGCGCCAGGCCGGGCAGCGGCAGCAGCGGCGTCGGCGCGTAGCCGGGCCAGCTCGAGACCTCGGCCAGCGCGGCGTCGAAGCCGGTTTGCGTGAGGCTGCGCGCGCCGTGCGCGGCGTAGGGCGTGGCAGGGGTCTCGGCGGCCGGGTTGACGAAGGCGCGGGCTTCGTGTCGGGCTTCGTGCTGGGGGTCTGGTGCGGGCAGGTTCATGCGGCAGTGTGCTCCTGGACGGCCAGCGGCGTGGCCGGCTGGCGCAGGTGGCAGGCCACCCACTGCCCCGGCTGCACCTGCTGCAGCGGCGGCTCTTCGCGCCGGCAGCGCTCTTCGGCCAGCGGGCAGCGGGTGTGGAAACGGCAGCCCGGGGGTGGGTTCATCGGGCTCGGCACGTCGCCGGCGAGCACGCGGCGCTGCTTGCGCACTGCGGGGTCGGGCACCGGAACGGCGTCGAGCAGGGCCTCGGTGTAGGGGTGCAGCGGGCGCGTGAAGATCGCCCGCTTCGGCGCGATCTCGACGATCTTGCCCAGGTACATCACCGCCACGCGGTGGCTGATGTGTTCGACCACCGCCAGGTCGTGTGCGATGAACAGGTAGGACAGGTGGAACTCGCGCTGCAGGTCCATCAGCAGGTTGATGACCTGGGCCTGCACCGACACGTCCAGCGCCGACACCGGTTCGTCGCAGACGATCAGCCTGGGCTGCACCGACAGCGCGCGCGCGATGCCCAGGCGCTGGCGCTGGCCGCCGGAGAATTCGAACGGGTACCTGACCATCTGGTCCTCGCGCAGGCCGACGCGCTGGAACAACTGCGCCACGCGCTCGTGCGCCGCGGCGTCGGACAGGGCCTCGTAGTTGCGCAGCGGCTCGGCCACGATGTCGGCGGCGCGGATGCGCGGGTTGAGCGACGAATACGGGTCCTGGAACACGGCCTGCAGTTCACGCCGCACCGGCCGCATCTGGCTCTGGCTCAGCGCCTCGATCGCCTGGCCGCGCCACAGGATGCGTCCCGCGGTGGGGTCCTGCAGGCGCAGGATCAGCTTGCCGGTGGTCGACTTGCCGCAGCCCGATTCGCCGACCAGCCCCAGCGTTTCGCCGCTGGCGATGCCGAAGCTCACGCCGTCGACGGCCAGCACCTTGCCGCCGCTGCGGCCGAGCCAGCCGTGCTCGGTGGCGTAGTGCTTGCGCAGGCCCTGCACGTCGAGCAGCAATTCGGTGGATGCGGCGGCCGTGTTCATGCGCGTGTATAGGTGGCGCGCGCCGGGGTCGGCGTGCCGATCGGATGCCAGCAGGCGGCGCCGTGGCCGGGGCCGTGCGACTGCATCGGCGGCACCTCACGGTGGCAGCGTTCGCTGGCCTCGGGGCAGCGCGGCGCGAACAGGCAGCCCGGCAGCGCCTCCTTCAGCGACGGCACCATGCCGGGGATCTCGACCAGGCGCTGCTGCGGAGCGCTCTCGTCGTCGTTCAGCGAGCCGCCCAGGTGCGGCATCGAGCCGAGCAGCCCGCGCGTGTAGGGGTGGCGCGGGTGCGCGAACAGCGACTCGACGCCGGCTTCCTCGACCTTGCGGCCGGCGTACATGACGACCACACGCTGCGCCATCTCGGCGACCACGCCGAGGTCGTGCGTGATGAGGATGATCGAGGCGCCCGTTTCGGCGCCGAGCTTGCGCATCAGGCCCAGGATCTGCGCCTGGATCGTCACGTCCAGCGCGGTCGTCGGCTCGTCGGCGATCAGCAGTCGCGGGCCGCAGGCCAGCGCCATGGCGATCATCACGCGCTGGCGCATGCCGCCCGAAAGTTCGTGCGGGTACTGGCGCACGCGGCGCTCGGGCTCGGAGATCTGCACCTTGCGCAAGCCTTCCACCGCCTGCGCCAGCGCCTCGCGCTCGGACAGGCCGCGGTGCAGCACCAGCACCTCGGCGATCTGGCGGCCGATCGTCAGCACCGGGTTGAGCGAGGTCATCGGCTCCTGGAAGATCATCGAGATCAGGTTGCCGCGCACGTCGCGCATTTCGGGCTCGCTCAGCTCGAGCAGGTTGCGGCCCGCGAATTCGATGCGCCCGCCGGCCATGCGCGCCGGCGGCATCGGCAGCAGGCGCAGGATCGACATCGCGGTGACGCTCTTGCCGCAGCCCGATTCGCCGACGATGGCCAGCGTCTCGCCGGGCATGACGTCGAAGCTGACGCCGTCGACCGCGCGCACGACGCCGTCGCGGGTGTGGAAGTGCGTCTTCAGTCCGTCGACGCGCAGCAGCGGCTGGATCCCGGCCATGGTCTACAGGCGCCGCGCCAGCCGCGGGTCGAGCGCGTCGCGCATGCCGTCGCCGAGCAGGTTCACCGAGAGCACGGTGATCGACAGGAACAGCCCCGGGAACAGCAGGATCGTTCCCGCGACCTGGATCAGGCTGCGCGCCTCGGCCATGATGTTGCCCCAGCTCGGGATGTTCGGCGGCGTGCCGGCGCCGATGAAGGACAGGATGGCCTCGGTGATCATCGCCGAGGCACAGATGTAGGTCGCCTGCACGAGCAGCGGCGCCACCGTGTTGGGCAGGATGTGGCGCAGCAGGATCGCCGGCAGCCGCGTGCCCGAAGCCACCGCGGCTTCGACGTAGGGCTGCTCGCGCAGCGTCAGCACCAGCGAGCGCACCAGCCGCACGACGCGCGGCACCTCGGTGATGGCGATGGCGATGATGACGTTCTGCAGGCTGGCCTTGGTGAGCGAGATCAGCGCGATCGCCAGCAGCACCGACGGGATCGACATCAGCCCGTCCATGACGCGCATCATCACCGCGTCGAGCCAGCGCAGGTAGCCGGTGACGAGGCCGATGGCGAGGCCGATGACGCCGGCCAGCAGCGCCACCGCCAGGCCCACCGACAGCGACACGCGGGTGCCGTAGACGACGCGGCTGTAGACGTCGCGTCCGATCATGTCGGTGCCGAACCAGTATTCGGCCGACGGCGGCTTGAGGCGCTTGATCGGCGACAGCGCCAGCGGGTCGGTGGTGCCGAGCCAGGGCGCGAACAGCGCCACGACTATCATCAGCAGCAGCACCACGGCGCCGGCGATCGCCGTCGGGTGCCGGCGCAGGGCGTCCTTGAAACGCAGCCAGGTCGGCGACAGCGACTTCGGCGCGGCGGTGGTCATCGCAGTGCTTGCCGTGGCCACGGGCTCAGTACCTGATGCGCGGGTCGAACAGCGAGTAGCTGAGGTCGACCAGCAGGTTGACGAGCACGTAGACGGCCGAGAACAGCAGCGTCACGCCCTGGATGATGGGATAGTCGCGGCGCAGGATGGCGTCCACCGTCAGGCGGCCCAGGCCGGGGATCGCGAACACGGTCTCGGTGACGACGACGCCGCCGATGAGCAGTGCCACGCCGATGCCGATGACGGTGACGATGGGCACCGCGGCGTTCTTCAGCGCGTGCCGGATCAGCATCGTGTGCGGCGCCAGCCCCTTGGCGGTGGCGGTGCGCACGTAGTCCTGGGCCAGCACGTCGAGCATGGTGGCGCGCGTGATGCGCGCGATGAGCGCCATGTAGACGATGCCCAGCGCCAGGCTGGGCAGGATCATGTGGCGGATGAAGGGGCCGAAGCCGTCGCTGAAGCTGCGGTAGCCCTGCACCGGCAGCCATTCCAGCTGCACCGAGAAGAGCAGGATCAACCCGTAGGCGATGACGAACACCGGCACCGAGAAGCCGAGCACCGAGACCGCCATCACGGCGCGGTCGAGCCAGCCGCCGGCGCGCGCCGCCGCCAGCACGCCCAGCGGCACCGCCAGCCCGACCGAGACGATCATCGTGCACACCGTGAGCGCCAGCGTCGGTTCGACGCGCTGGCCGATCAGCGTGGCCACCGGCAGCGAGGTGAAGATCGAGGTGCCCAGGTCGCCGTGCGCCAGCGCCCACAGCCAGCCGCCGAAACGCACCAGGTAGGGTTGGTCCAGGCCGAGCTGGGCGCGGATGCGCGCGATGTCTTCCTCGGTGGCGATGTCGCCCGCGATCACCGCCGCCGGGTCGCCGGGGCTGAGGTAGAGCAGCGAGAAGACGAACAGCGCCACCACGCCCATCACCGGTATGGTGGCGAGCAGGCGCTTCAGGAGGTATCTCAGCATCTGATGGGAAGACGGTCGCGGCGGACGCCGTCAGGCGCGCGCCGGGAACCACCCTGCGCCGAGTGCAGGGTGGCGTGGGAGCCTGGCGTCTACTTCTTCTCGACGTTCCAGAGGAAGGTCACCGGCGAGTTGATGACGCCCGACAGGTTGGAGCGGTAGGCGGTGGGGATGATGAACTGCGCGGTCGGGATGTAGGGCACGGTCTCGAAGGCGCGGCGCTGCATGTCCTCGGCGATCTTCTTCTGGTCGGCCAGCGTCGGCGCGTTGAACCAGGCGTCGCGCAGTTCCTCGAGCTTGGCGTCGGTGGGCCAGCCGAACCACGACTTGTCGCCCGCGCCGCGCAGCGGCGAGTTGAGCGCCGGCGTCGTGATGTCCGGACCGACGAACCAGGTGTGGAAGATGCTCCAGCCGCCCTTCTCCACCGGCTCCTTGGACGAGCGGCGCGTGATCAGCGTGCCCCAGTCGCTGGCGGCGAGTTCGACGTTGAGGCCGATCTTGCGCAGCAGTTCCTGCGTCACCAGCGCCTGCGAGTTGACGATGGGCTGGTCGGTGGCCGTCATCAAGACGATCTTCTCGCCCTTGTAGCCGGCCTCCTTGACCAGCGCCTTGGCACGCTCGACGTCACGCTTGCCGGTCAGCGCTTCGGAACCGGCCGTGCTGGCCATCGGCGTGCCGCAGGTGAAGAAGGAAGGGCAGGGCTTGCCGTTCTTGGCGTCGCCGGCGATCGCGATCGCATAGTCGTTCTGGTCCAGCACGGCCTGCACGGCCTGGCGCATCTTGACGTTGTTGAACGGCACTTGCAGGTGGTTGAAACGCAGCAGCCCGATCGAGCCCAGCGGGTCGACGCTCTCGACCTTGATGTCCTTGTTGCGCGCGACGACGGGCACCAGGTCCACCGGCACCTGCTGCCACCAGTCCACTTCGCCGGTGTTCAGCGCCGCGGCGGCGGTGGCCGAGTCGGGGATGTAGATCCACTCGACGCGGTCGACCTTGACGACCTTGCCGCCGGCGCCCCACGACGGCGCTTCCTTGCGCGGCACGTAGTCGGTGTTCTTGACGTAGACGACCTTGTTGCCGGGCACCCACTGTTCCTTGACGAACTTGAAGGGGCCGGAGCCGGTGGCGTCGGTGATGGCGGTGAAAGCGTCGGTCTTGGCGACGCGCTCGGGCATGATGAAGGGCACGTTCGACGACGGCTTGGCCAGCGCTTCCAGCACGTACGGGAAGGGCTTCTTGAGCTTGAGGCGGAAGGTCTTGTCGTTGACCGCGGTCCACGACTCGGTCATCTCGCCCAGGCGCTGGCCGAAGACGTCGCGCTTGGCCCAGCGCTCCACCGAGGCGATGCAGTCGGCCGCACGCACGGGGGCGCCGTCGTGGAACTTCAGCCCGTCGCGCAGCGTGAAGGTGTAGGTCAGGTTGTCCTTGCTGACCTCCCACTTGTCCACCATCTGCGGCTGGACCTTGAAGCTGGCGTCGGTGGCGAACAGCACGTCGTAGACCATGTAGCCATGGTTGCGCGTGATGTAGGCGGTGGTCCAGATCGGGTCCAGGCTGCGCAGGTCGGCTTCGGGGACGAACTTCAGCAACTTGCCCTGTGCCAGCGCCGGTCCCGCGAAGGCCAGGCCGGCGGCCAGCGCCAGCCCCAAAGCGACCTTCTGCAAGCGCGCGTGAAATTTCGGGTAGCCAATAGTCATGATGTGCCTGTCCTCTTTGGTGAACTAAAGTGTTTCGGTGCTGCACCGCGTGCGCGATGACGACCCGGTGCCGGACCCAGTCAGCAAGAACCGTTCCGGCAACGAACCTGCAGCGCAGTCGCCGATGGCCGCCCCGACCAGGGGCATCGACGACATGGCTTGGTGCGCGTGCACCAAGACGTTCATTTGTATGCACTTGAAGAATGAGCCAGACTACCCACTCGGTCTATTGGGAGTAATGCCGGGATGCACGATGTCGATTTGCTGCTGCGCGATGCGCTCCTGTTCGACGGCACTGCGGCGCCGCGACGTCTGGCCGACGTGGCCATCGCGGGCGGCCGCATCGCCGACGTCGGCGCCCTCGCCGGGCGGCAAGCCGATCGGGTGATCGACCTGCACGGCATGGCGCTGGCGCCGGGCTTCATCGACGTGCACACCCACGACGACCGGCTGCTGCTCGCCGACCCGTCGATGGCGCCCAAGCTCAGCCAGGGCGTCACCAGCGTCGTCGCCGGCAACTGCGGCATCAGCCTGGCGCCGCTGGGCAGCCACGAAGCGGTGCCGCCCTTGAACCTGGTGGCCAACGGGCCGGGACAGCGTTTCGACTCGTTCGCCGCCTACTTCGCGGCCTTGCAGGCGCGGCCGCCGGCCGTCAACCTGGCGGCGCTGGTCGGCCACACCACCTTGCGCGTGGTGACCATGCGGGACCTGGACCGCGCGGCCGACAGCGCCGAGATCGCGCGCATGCAGGCGCTGGTGCACGAAGCGCTGCAGGCCGGCGTGCTGGGCCTGTCGACCGGCACCTACTACGCGCCGGCCAGTGCCGCCACGGCGGCGGAGATCCGTGCCGTCTGTGAACCGCTGCGCGGCAGCGGTGCGCTGATCGCATCGCACATCCGCGACGAGGGCGAGCAGGTGCTCGAATCGATGGCCGAGGCCATGGCCATCGCCGAGGCGCTGGGCGTGCGGCAGGTGATCTCGCACCACAAGGTGGTCGGGCGCGCCAACTTCGGCCGCTCGCGCGAGACGCTGGCGCTGCTGGACCGCGCGCGCGAAAGCAGCGACGTGTGCCTGGACTGCTACCCCTACACGGCGTCGTCGACGGTGCTGCGCAAGGACACCGCGCGCCAGGCCTCGCGCACGCTGGTGGCCTGGTCGAAAACCAGGCCCGAAGCGGCGGGCCGCGACCTCGACGAACTGGCGCGTGAAAGCGGGCTCGACGTCGAGGCCATGATCGACGCGCTGCAGCCGGCCGGTGCGATCTACTTCTCGATGGACGAGGCCGATGTCGAGCGCATCCTCGCGCACCCGCAGACCATGGTCGGCTCCGACGGCCTGCCGCACGACACCTTCCCGCACCCGCGGCTGTGGGGCGCCTTCCCGCGTGTGCTCGGCCACTACGCGCGCGAGCGCAAGCTGTTCTCGCTGGAGACCGCGGTGCACAAGATGACCGGCCTGCCGGCCGCGCGTTTCGGCCTGCACGGCCGCGGCCTCGTTCGACCCGGCTGTGCCGCCGACCTGGTGGTGTTCGACCCCGACCGTGTCGGCGACGCCGCCACCTTTGCGCAGCCGCTGCAGCCGGCCGTCGGCATCCACAGCGTCTATGTCAACGGCACCCTGGCCTGGCACGGTGGCGCCGGCACCGGCGCGCGCACGGGGCAGGTGCTGCGCCGCACGACGACGGGACAGGCCGCCTGAAGACCGTCGCCGCGCGCCTGAACCACGACGGGGCCGCGTGGGGGAGCCCGGGCCGCGGTCTTCAGCTCACCACACCCGCCATTTCGAGCATGGCGTGCATCAGCACGTTGCAGCCGGCGGTGACGTGGTCCGGCTGGGCGTCCTCGATTTCGTTGTGGCTGATGCCGTCCTTGCAGGGAATGAAGATCATGCCGGCCGGCGCCAGCCGGGCCAGGTAGACGGCGTCGTGCCCGGCGCCTGAAACGACGGGCATCTGGCTGTAGCCCAGCGCCGTGGCCGCGGCGGCGACCGCCGCGATGCAGTCGGGGTGGAAGGGCTGTGCCGGGTAGGCGGACACCGGAACGATCTCGATCGCCAGCCCGCTTTCGGCGGCCAGGCGCGCCGCCGTGCCGCGGATGTCGGCGTCCATCGCCTCGCACAGCGCGTCGCTGGCATTGCGCAGGTCGATCGAGAACTTCACGCGGCCCGGGATCACGTTGCGGCTGTTCGGGTGCACCTGCACCATGCCGACCGTGCCGCGGCCGTGCGGGCCGTGCCTGCGTGCACACGACACCACCTCCTGCATCAGCCGCGTGGCGACCTGCAGCGCGTCCTTGCGCAAGGCCATCGGCGTCGGGCCGGCATGCGCCTCCATGCCGACGACGGTGCAGTCGTACCAGCGGATGCCGAGCACGCCGGTGACGACGCCGATGGTCTTGCCGTGGTCTTCGAGCACCGGTCCCTGCTCGATGTGGGTCTCGAAGTAGGCGCCGACCGGGTGGGCGCCGGGTTCCTCGGTGCCGATGTAGCCGATGCGTTCGAGCTCGCCCTGCACCGTCTTGCCTTCGACGTCGGCGGCCGCATAGGCGTGGGCCAGCGTGAAGGCGCGGGCGAACACCCCCGAGCCCATCATCACCGGCACGAAGCGCGAACCCTCCTCGTTGGTCCAGAAGGCGACCTCGATCGGCGCCTCGGTTTCGATGCCGAGGTCGTTCAGCGTGCGCACGACCTCGATGCCGGCCAGCACGCCGTAGTTGCCGTCGAACTTGCCGCCGGTGGGCTGGGTGTCGATGTGGCTGCCGGTCATCACCGCAGGCAGGCTGTCGTTGCGGCCGCGGCGGCGCATGAAGACATTGCCGATCTTGTCGATCGTCACCGTCATGCCCGCCTCGCTTGCCCAGCGGACGACGAGATCGCGCGCCTGCCTGTCGAGCTCGGTCAGCGCCAGGCGGCACACGCCGCCCTTGGCCGTCGCGCCGATGCTGGCCAGCGCCATCAGCGAGTCCCACAGGCGCCGTCCGTCGATGCGCCTTGCGGCCATGGCAGGGTTTGTCCTCATGCTCGTTCGGTGTTCTGCTCCCGCAGTCTACGTGAGGGCAGCGAAGCCTCCCCTTGAATCATCGCTGCCCCGGGTTCCCGCCCCAAGTGGCCAGGAATTGATCCAGGTCAAGGCTGTGTGGGGCACCGAACGAACAGCCTTGCCGCTGCTGCGGTAGAAAGCAGGCAGCGTTCAGTGTGAACGACAGAGGAGAGTTGAATTGAGAGACACCCAGCCGGCAGGTCCCTCCCGGGCCAAGCCACACTGGACCCGATGCGCTGCCGTGGGGTTGCTGGCGCTGGCGCTCGCAGCTTGCGGCGGCAGTGATGGAGAACCC
>JACZKT010000187.1 GCA_014859905.1 Rubrivivax sp. | reverse complement strand
CCTTTGCGGCCGAGCGCGCGCAGCTCGGCCGCAAAGGTGGCCAGCACCGCCATGCGGGCGTCCAGCGTGGGCGCGTCCGGCGCCTGCCACAACGCGCCCAGCCGCGCGAGCAAGGCGCAGAAGGCATGCTCGGAGTCGGTTTGGCCCACCGGGCGGAACGGTCCCGGCGCCAGCGCCTCGCTGCCGTAGATGCCGGGCAGGTCGCCGTTGTGCGCGAATACGTGCGTGCGGCCGCCGAGCTCGCGCACGAAGGGTTGCGTATTGGCCAGCGACACCTCGCCGCGCGTGGCGTGGCGGATGTGCGAGACGGCCAGGCCGGTGGCCGGCCCCTGCGTTTCGAGGTAACGCACCAGCGCGCTGTCGGCGGCGGCCGCCGGCTCGCGGAACAGCGCCACGTCGGGCCCCTGGTAAAACGCGACGCCCCAGCCGTCGTGCGTGCTGCTGGTCAGCGAACCGCGGGCCGCCAGCGCCTGCAGGCAAAATGTCAGCCGCGCCGGCTGCGAACTCGAAACGGCGAGCAGTTCACACATGGTCGGTCACGCTGTCCACGTTCAGCTGCAGCCACCATTCCAGCACCGCCAGGTGCCACAGCTTGCTGCCGCGGATGCGCGTGAAGTGCGCTTCGGGGTCGGCCAGCAATTTGTCGACGTAAGCACGCTGGTACAGCCCGCGCCGGATGCAGGCGTCGGACTGCAGGATGCCGCGCATCAGTTCGAGAAACGGCCCGCGCACGTGTTTCAGCGCCGGCACCGGGAAGTAGCCCTTGGGCCGATCGATCACCGCATCCGGGATCACGCCGCGCGAGATCGCCTTGAGCGGGTATTTGCCGCCTTCCCTGAGCTTCAATGCCGGCGGCATCTTCGCCGCCAGTTCGACCAGTTCGTGGTCGAGGAAGGGCACGCGCACTTCCAGCCCCCAGGCCATCGGCATGTTGTCCACGCGCTTGACCGGGTCGTCGACGATCAGCGTCGTGACGTCGAGACGCCAGACCTGGTCGAGAAAGGTGTCGGCCTGCGGCCGCGCCAGTTCGCGCGCCACCAGCTCCGTGGTGACGTCGGGCACATGAAACGCCGGCGCGATCATCTCCAGGTACTCGGCATGGTCGCGGTCGAAGTAGTGGCGCCGGAAGCGCTCGACGGCGGGGCCGGTCTCGGCATCCATCAGCGGGTACCAGAAATAGCCGCCGAAGACCTCGTCGGCCCCCTGCCCCGCCAGCACCACCTTCACGCTCTTCGAGACGCGCTCGCTCAACAGGTAGAAGGCGATGACGTCGTGGCTCATCGAAGGCTCGGTCATGGCCGCCACCGCTTCGGGCAGCCGCTGCAGCACTTCATCGTTGGGAATGAGGTATTTGTGGTGGCGGGTCTTGAACTGCCGCGCAACGAGGTCGGAGTATTCGAACTCGTCGGCCTTCTCGTCGCCCGCGCCGACGCCCTCGAAGCCGATCGAGAAGGTCTGCAGGTCGTTCACGTGGTCGGCCAGCAGGCCGACGAGCAGGCTCGAGTCGAGCCCGCCGGACAGCAGCACGCCCACCGGCACGTCGGCGGCCAGGCGGCGGCGCTCCAGCGCACGCAGCAGCAGCTCGCGCGTCGCCTGCAGCCACTCGGCCTCGGTCAGCGGCTGCGCCGGCCGCGTGGCATCGAGCGTCCAATACACACGCTGGGTGGTCTGGCCGTCGGCGGCCACCGTCATCCATGTGGCCGGCGGCAGCTTGCGCACGCCGGCCAGCACCGTGCGCGGCGCCGGCACCACCGTGTGCAGCGTGAAGTGGTGGTGCAGCGCCACCGGGTCGAGCCGGGTGTCGATGCCGCCGCCGGCCAGCAGCGCCGGCAGGCTGGACGCGAAACGCAGCCGCCGGCTGTCCTGCGCCAGGTACAGCGGCTTGATGCCGAAGCGGTCGCGGGCCAGGAACAGCTGCCGCGTGCGCTGGTCCCAGACCGCGAACGCGAACATGCCGCAAAAGCGCTCCACGCAGCGCTCGCCCCAGGCGTGGTAGGCCTTCAGGATGACTTCGCTGTCGCCGTGCGAGAAGAAGGTGTAGCCCAGGGCGAGCAGTTCGGTGCGCAACTCGCGGTAGTTGTAGATCGTGCCGTTGAACACCAGCGCCAGTTGCAGCGCCGCGTCGACCATCGGCTGGCTGGCGCTGGGCGTGAGGTCGATGATCGACAGCCGCCGGTGCCCGAACGCCAGCGCCCCGTCGCTGTAGCTGCCTGAGTGGTCGGGCCCGCGCCGCGCCAGCTGCGCCGACATGTGGTCGAGTGCTGCCAGGTCCGGCGTGGCGCCGTCGAATCTCAGTTCACCGCAGATGCCGCACATTCGCATTCCCCCTTCCGTTCGCGGCATCGCCACTTGAACGGCGTGCCCATTTGACACCCTCGAACCACAGCACGCCCAGCAGGCCCAGCGCGCCGGCCGCCGCCAGTTCATGCGCCGGCAAGGGCGCGAAGCGCAGCACGCCGACGGCCCAGGGCAGGTAAAGCGCAGCCGCGAGCAGCGCCAGCGCCAGCCCGACGACGACCCACAGTGTGAGATTGGGGGTGCGCAGAGCGCCCCACAACGACTTCGTTCCCGACCGGTTGGAGAAGATCAGCGCCAGGTTGGCGACCACCAGCGTGGCGAAGGCGAAAGCCCGCGCCTGGCCTTCGGGCAGGCGCTGCGCGGCCCAGGCGTAGGCGCCCAGCACCACCGCCAGCGCACCCAGGCCCTGCAGCAGCGCCAGCCACAGCGTGGCGCCGCCGAACAGCGGCGCCGCGGCG
>JACZKT010000186.1 GCA_014859905.1 Rubrivivax sp. | reverse complement strand
GCGGGTGGTGGTTGACGCTTCATCACCTGGCCATGGTCGCTAGAAACAACTTTGTGAACAATAGTGTTTACTCCTATGTGAGTGGGACGCACGCACGCGTCCAATGCGGCGCATGGCTTCCCCGGGCGCTGCAAGGGCATGAGCATCGACCCGTGGGTGGCGGCACAGATCGCGGGCGGCGCCTTGATCGCCGGCTTCATCCAGGGTGTCTCCGGCTTCGCCTTCGGCCTCATCGCGACATCGCTGTGGGCCTGGACCATCGAACCCCAGTTGGTGGTGCCGACGGTGATCTTCGGGTCCTTCCTGGGGCAGATCGTCTCGATCCAGAGCGTGCGCAAGGACATCCGCGCCGCACGGGTCGGCCCGTTCCTGATCGGTGGTCTGCTGGGGGTGCCGGTCGGGGCGGCGATGCTGCCCCTGTTGAACGCCAGCGTGTTCCGCCTGGCTGTGGGCAGCGTGCTGGTCGTGTACTGCTCGGTGGTGTTGCTGGGCGCACGCCTGCCCCTCGTCACCCGGGGCGGCCGCGCCGGCGACCTGCTGGTGGGCTGGGCCGCCGGCCTGATGGGCGGCGCCAGCGCCTTGTCCGGCCCGCCCATGACGCTGTGGTGTGCGATGCGCGGCTGGGCCAGGGACGAGCAGCGCTCGACCTACCAGTCCTTCTTCATCGTCACCCAGATCCTGACCATGGTGATGTACGCCGCCACCGGCGTGATCAACCAGCACTCGGTGCAGTTGTTCTGGCTGGTGGGCCCGCCCATCATGCTGGCGTCGTGGGCGGGCTCGCGCTGGTACAAGCACCTGTCGGATGCCAGGTTCACGCGCTACCTGTTTCTGTTGCTGCTGCTGTCGGGGCTGAGCCTGGTCTCGACGGCCGTGCTCAGGCTGCTGCTCACCTGGGTGGGGGGATAGATTCTTTTGCTGTGAGTTCCCAAACGTCTACGCCACTGCAGCAGCGGCCTGATCTTCCTCGCCAAAGACAAAGAACTCACAGCAAAAGAATCTACGCGCCGAATACAACTTCTCGGTGCCGGGCGGGCTGAAGAACGTGCTCGACTGGATGAGTCGCGGCGACGGCCAGCCCCTGGCGCTGAAACCGGTCGCCATCCTGACCGCGTCGACGGGTCCGCCGGGCGGCGCGCGCGTGCAATACGAGCTGCGCAAGGTGCTGCTGTTCATGAACGCGCTGGTGCTCGCCAAACCCGAAATCTTCATCGGCGGCGCCGCCACCACGTTCGACGCCTTCAGCGGCCAGAGCACCGACGACATGACGCACAAGTTCGTGGCCGACCAGATGCTGGCCTTCGAGCGCAGGATCGCGGGCTGCCGGCGCCCGCGTTCGCCGGCCTGACAGCCCAAGGCACTGGCGGGCGGGCCTCGACCCGCGGCCCCACGTCGAGGCGACACGAAGCTCTCCGTCGACGAAGGTTTGCGCCTCGACGACCAGCACCTGAACCCGTGTCTTGCGCGGGCCAAGGCCATGCGCTAGGGTGTTGATGCCGCGGCGATGAACATGACCCTGGCGCGGCGAACGTCCGATGCCCTGGCACAGCGAATACTTTCCGCTCGCCATGCGCCACCTGAGCGAGCCGACGCGCGAGAAGGCGATCGCGATCGCCAACGCCTTGCTGGCCGAAGGCATGGACGAAGGCAAGGCGATACGCATTGCGATCGCCAAGTCCAGGGAGTGGGCCCGCGCTCGCCACTTGCCGACACGCGACGACCAGGCATGACACCATCGCAGGGGCCCACGCCACCGTCGCACGCGCGGTGCATCGCCATGCGCGAGTCGATGCCACGAGAGGAACCTTGCCATGAACACCTTGACCAAGCTCGCCCTCGGCCTGATGGGCCAGATCAGGCCACGGCCTGCCGTCGGCGACGCCGCGGCCTCGTCCGCGCTGCCGCCGCCGGCGCAGGAGGGAGGCATGCCGCTGATGGAGGCGCTGCGGCGCCGCCGCTCGCAGCGCGAGTTTTCGCCCGAGCCCTTGAGCGAACAGTGCCTGTCCGATCTGCTGTGGGCCGCCGCCGGCGTCAACCGGCCCGAACTCGGCGGGCGCACCGCGCCGAGCGCGATGAATGCCCAGGAGGTCGAGCTCTACGTGGCCTTGCCGAAGGGGCTGTTCCGCTACGAGCCGAAGGCACACGAACTGCAGCTGATGCTGGCCAGCGACGTGCGCAGCGTCACCGGCTACCAGGACTTCGTCGACGACGCTGCGCTGGACCTCATCTACGTGGGCGACCACACCCGGATGAAGCTGGTGCCGGCCGCTCAGCGCGAGGCCTACGCGTTCACTGCGGCCGGGGCGATGGCGCAGAACGTCTACCTGTACTGTGCTTCGGCGGGCCTGGCGACCGTCGTCCGCGCGTGGTTCGATCGCAGCGCGCTGTCGCAGGCGATGGGCCTGGGAAACGACGAGCAACTGCTGCTGGCGCAGACCGTGGGTGCCGTCAAGCCCGGCAAGGGAGCGTAGCGGCACGACATGCGTCGGCACGCCTGACACCGCGCTATCGTCGAGTCATCATGCTGCGCCACCACACCATCCCGGTCACTGCGTTCCAGCAGAACTGCTCCATCGTCTGGTGCGACGAGACGATGGAGGGTGCCGTCATCGACCCGGGCGGCGACCTGCCGATGATCCGCGCTGCCGCGCTGCGACTGGGTGTCACGCTCAAGCAGATCCTGCTCACCCATGCCCACATCGACCACGCCGGCGGCGTGGCGACGCTGGCGCGCGAGTTGGCACTGCCCATCATCGGCCCGCACCCCGAAGATCAGATCTGGATCAGCGCGCTGCCGCAACAGGGGCAGATGTTCGGCCTCGAAGCTGCCGAGCCGTTCACGCCGACGCGCTGGCTGCACGACGGCGACACGGTGCAGGTCGGGCGCAGTGTGCTGGCGGTGCGCCACTGCCCGGGTCATACCCCCGGGCATGTCGTCTTCCACAGCGCGGAGGCGCGGTGCGCCTTTGTCGGCGACGTGCTGTTTGCCGGCAGCATCGGCCGCACCGACCTGCCCGGCGGCGACCATGCCACGCTCATCGCCAGCATCACGCAACGACTGTGGCCGATGGGCGACGAGACGGTGTTCGTCCCCGGGCATGGCCCGCAGAGCACTTTCGGCCGCGAACGGCGCTCGAATCCCTACGTCGGCGGCACTTGAACGGGCGTTGCGCCCAGGTGTCCGACAGCCCCAGGACGGCGCGCCGGCTTCAGAACGCCGCCTTCAGACCCAGCGTGATCTGCCTGGGGCGCTGGCCGCTGGTCTGCAAGCCCCAGCTGCCATCCAGGAACAGCCTCTCCGGCACGACCGTCCAACGCGCGGCCAGCTGTACCCACGGCGAGCGATCGCGGTCCGAGGCAAAGGTCTCGGCCAGCAGGCTCCATGCCGATGTCGTCTCGTGCTCGACCGCCAAGGCCCAGCCGGTGCTGCTTTGCCGCGCCGATTGCGATCGCGACCAGCCCAGATTGGCATGCAGCTTCAGGGCGTCGTTCAATGGCCAGGTCAGCGCGCCGTTGATGAAGCTGTCCTCGTGCTTGTACGACGCGCCGCGGGCGCGTGTGGCGACCAGACCCCATGCCAGTGCGTAGGCTGCGGCGCCATCCTGGGGCGCATTGAGCGCCGTCTTCCCCACGAGCGCGACGCCGCGGTCGGTCAGGCCGGCGCTGCGCTCGGCAGTTGCCGCCAGCGCCACCTGGGTACCGAGGCCGACGCCGCAGCCGAATTGAAGCGACCCCCCGGAGACCTTCGGTTCGCCGCGTGACTTGAATCGACTCGCGTAGGACTCGACTTCGCATTCGCCAGCCGCGAGCACCCCGGCGTCCTCCGTCACGAGCGGACGGCCTGCGTCGGCATCGACGGCAGCGGCGACGGCCATTGCGACGAGCGAAGTCCGGATCAGCATGTTCATGGGCAAGGTCCTCGAGAGGGTTGGAGTGAGTGGGCCGGCAGCATGGCGACAGGCACGATCAAGCACTCGGCGCCTGCCACGACAAGGGGGGCTCCAGATGACATCGCTGCAGCAGGGCCCGGTCGCGAAAGAGCTCACCCGGCGATCCATCCGCCTGGATGCGGCCTTCGTGCATCACCAGCACGCGCGAGCAGACGTCGAGCACCAGGTCGAGGTCGTGGGTGGCGATGATCCGGGTGTGCGAGAACGATCGCAGCAGTTCGATCAGCCGCCGCCGCGCGGCGGAGTCGAGCCCGGCCGAGGGTTCGTCGAGCACCAGGATCGACGGCGCCATCGCCAGCACGCCGGCAATCGCGACCGCGCGCTTCTCGCCGCCCGACAGCCGATAGGGCGCGCGCGCGGCCAGGTGCACCGCGCCG
>JACZKT010000019.1 GCA_014859905.1 Rubrivivax sp. | reverse complement strand
CTGCTGTCGGGCGGCGGCGCCGACAGCCTGGACGGCGGCTCCGGCGCCGACAGCGCCGACAGTGGCGCCGGCGACGACACCGTGCTCGGCGGCGATGGCAACGACACCCTGGATGGCGGCATCGGCAACGACCGCGTCGACGGCGGCAACGGTGACGATTGGCTGTCTGTCGGCTCGATGCGTGCGCCGATGCAGGACCCCGACCGGCTCGACCACCTCTTCGGCGGCGCCGGCATCGACATCATCAGCGCCGATTTCTCGAACCAGACGGCAGCCGTCGTCATCGTCGCCGGGCCGACGCAGACGGTGGCCTTCGCCGACGGCACCGAGGCGCGCGACTTCGAGCACGTGCACGATCTCTTCACCGGCAGCGGCAACGACAGCCTGCGCCTGGACGGGCCGGCCGACGACCGCTTCGCCAACCTGCTGAAGACCGGCGCGGGCAACGACACCATCTACTCGGGCGCGGGCAGCGACGACGTCGATGGCGGCGACGGCGACGATTTCATCAACGGCGGCGCCAACGACGTCGTGCTCGGCATCGAGCTCGGCTTCGGCACCATCGTCGGTTTCACCGGGCCCAGCGAGACCCTGGCCGGTGGCGCCGGCATCGACACGCTGTCGTTCGAGGGCTTCGCCAAGTATCCGGTCGTCCCGGGCGGCTTCCAGTTCGGCGTCGACATCAACCTGTCCAGCAACCAGACCGCCGGCGCCGCGACCGGGATCGTCATCAGCGGCTTCGAGAACGTCGTCGGCACCGACTACGGCGACTACCTCACCGGCGACGATGGGGCGAACGTCTTCACGCCCTTGCACGGCGGCGGCTATACCCACAGCGCGACCACCAGCGGGCCCGAC
This sequence comes from Rubrivivax sp., assembly GCA_014859905.1. Lineage (GTDB taxonomy): Bacteria > Pseudomonadota > Gammaproteobacteria > Burkholderiales > Burkholderiaceae_C > Rubrivivax. The sequence goes on along the minus strand of JACZKT010000019.1, from coordinate 11,764 downwards.
CGCATCGACGGCAAGGGCGGCATCGACACCGTGTTCATCGACTTCTCGCGCGAAGACCTTGCCAGTTCTTCGCGCATCACGTCGAATTCCGGCAATGCCGTCAACCCGGCAGGGTACCTGCGCCAGACGCCGGACTCGAGCTTCTGGTACGCGGACTCGTTCATCCTGTTCGACGTCGAGCAGTCGCACATCATCGGCGCCAGCAAGGACGACCAGATCGCCGCGGTCCACCTCAACTTCAACGACATCCTGAGCGGCCTGGGCGGCAACGACACCCTCGGTGGCAATGGCGGCAGCGATGTGCTGCTTGGCGGCGATGGCGACGACGTGCTCACCGGCCAGGGCAGTTTTGCCGCAGGCTACGGTGGCGTCGCCGGCGGGCACGACGTGTTCGACGGCGGCGCCGGCGACGACCTGGTCGAGGATCTCGCCTACAACGTCAACAATTTCACTGCCTTCTACCTGGCTGCCGACGCACTGTTCCAGCTCGATGGCGGCAGCGGCTTCGACACGCTTTCGGCGGATTTCTCGAACCAGGCCGCCGCGATCGTCTGGGACAGCGCGGCACCGGTGGACGTCGACTTTGCCGACGGCGCGTACTTCCACAATTTCGAGGCCTTGCGCTATTTCGCGTTCGGCCCGGGCGACGACGTGATCACGCAACGCGGCCGCGTCGACAACCTGTTCCTGCTCGGGGCAGGGAACGACACCGTCGACGCCGGACTCGGCGTCGACAGCGTCGATGGCGGCACGGGTGACGACACGGCGATCCTCGACTTTTCGGCCGGCGACAGCGCCGAGATGGCCGGCGTGCAAGGCTTCGGCAACCCCGACGGCGGCAGCTGGTTCCGCCCGCTCGCCGCGGACTTCTTCAACCGGCCCGACAACATCTACCTGCGCAACTTCGAGCGCGTGCACGTCACCGGCACGAGCAAGAACGACATCCTGGCCGGCACCTATGGTGACGACACGCTGATCGGCGGCGACGGCGACGATGTGCTCGACGGCTATTGGGGCGGCAACAACCGGCTCGACGGCGGCGACGGCGACGATGTGCTCAAAGGCAGCTACGGCATCAACGGCAGCGGCGCCAACGACACCTTGTTCGGCGGTGCCGGCAACGACACCCTGCTGCCGCTGACCGGCAGCGACACCGTCTACGGCGGCAGCGGCAACGACAGCATCACCGCCAACGACTACCCCGGCGATGGCTACGGCGTCGATCTCTTCGACGGCGGCGACGGCGACGACGTGGTGAGCGATATCTACTTCAACGGTGGTTTCACCTACACCAACGCCGCGACCAGGCTGCACCTCGATGGCGGCGCGGGCACCGACAAGATCTCCGCCGACTTCGGCAACCAGACGCAGGACATCGTCTTCGTCGGCGGCGCCAGCAACTCGGTCGACTTCGCCGATGGCAGCTACTTGCGCAACTTCGAGCAGCTCGGCAGCTTCACCTCCGGTTCAGGCAACGACTCGTTCATCCTGTTCGACCGCGGAGACAACCTCATCGGTGCCGGCGCCGGAGACGACACCGTCAATCCGGGCCTGGGCATCGACTTCGTCTACGGCGGCGCCGGCAATGACTTGCTGATCCTGGACTACACGCTGGGCGACGGCGCCGCGGTCAGCGGCGTCTCCCTGGTCAGCGGCCAGTATTGGCAGCGCCACGACCTGAACACCAGCGCGGACCTCGACCGCTTGTTCGCCTCGGGCTTCGAGCGTTATCACGTCAGCGGCGGCAGCAAGGACGACGAGCTCTATGGTGGCAGCGATGCCGACGTCCTGATCGGCAATGCCGGCAACGATGTGCTGAGCGGCGGCGACGGCAACGACCGCCTGAGCGGCGGTGCGGGCAGCGATGTCTTTCGCTACGCCTCGTCCTTCAACGGCACCGATCGCATCACCGACTTCGAGCCCGGCGACGTCCTGCGCATCGCCACCACGACCCTGAACGCTGCGTCCTTCGTCGCATCGGCCGCCGGTCTGGGCCGCAACCAGGTCTACATCAGCAGCGCCAACGGCATCACTTCGGTGCAGATCGGCATCGACGCGGCGCCCGGCGCCGATCTCACGATCGAGCTCGACGGCGTCTTCGCCGCCACGGCATTCAGCGCCAGCGGCACCGACATCATGGTCGCGGCGGTGAACCAGGCGCCGGTCGGCGCACCGAGCGGCACGCTGGAGGCTGCCGTCGAAGACCTGCCCTACGCACTGGCGGCCGCGCCACTGCTGGCCGGGTTTGCCGACCCCGATGGCGATGCGCTCGCGGTGGCCAACCTGCGCAGCAGCACAGGCGTCGTCGCCGTTGGCGAGCCGGGCCTGTGGACATTGACCACGCCGCAAGACTTTGCCGGCGATGTGACCCTGGACTACGACGTCGTCGACGGCCACGGCGGCTCGCTCGCCGTCACGCGGCCGTTGTGGGTCACGCCGGTCAACGATGCGGCGATCGTCGGCAGCGCCGATGTCACGGTGGCCGAGACCAACGTGCCCATCGTCGCCAGCGGAGTGCTCGGCATCGTCGACATCGACAGCCCGGCGAGTTTTGTCGCTCAGGGCGCAACGGCCGGGGCCTACGGCGTCTTCAGCATCGCGACCGACGGCGCCTGGACTTACACCGCCTATAGCGCCTACGACGAACTGGCGGTCGGCGAATCGCTGCGGGACTCCTTCGCCGTGGTGTCCTTCGATGGCACGCCATCGAGCGTGAGCGTCACCATCACGGGCACCACCGACACCACCACCGTGCGCCTGGGCGATGCACCGCTGCGCCAGAGCGGCAGCGGCGGCCAATGGGCGCAGGCCTGGACCGAGCCCGGCTACGGGCTGTGGCACAAGGCGCAGTACACGAACCCGGCCGAAGCCTGGACGGCCGTCAAGCTGCATGGCGTCAGCCCGCAGCGCTTGACCGGCGGTGACATCTTTGGCGGCGACCTGGGCGTGAGCGGGCAATCGGCAGCCACCGGCACCGTGCGGCAGGAGATCGACGGCCAGGAAGCCTTGCGCATCACGCTGCCCGCGCCTGCCGACAGCGTGACGATCAAGCTGGCCAGCCTCTTCGCCGGCGACGACGGCAGCGCATTCAGTGAGTCGGGCCTGCTGCGCCTGTTCGACGCCGCCGGGCTCCTGCTCGGCGAAAGGACCTTTGTCGCCGACGCCCCCAGCGGTGCGCTGACGGTCACGCTCGCAGCGGCAGGAGGCATTGCCGCCATCGAGCTGATGGCCGGGGCGACCAACGCCGGCGGGGTGTTCATTCATGGCGCCTACAGCAGCGCCCTCGGCGGCTTCGGCAGCGCGGTGTTTGCCGACCCGGCGGGCAAGCTGCACGGCAGCGAGTTCCTGCTCGACTGGGTGGATTTCACGGTGCCCCTGGTGGGCGTGGTGTCGATGGCCGGCGCCGACACCTTCGGGCTCGAGTCTTGAACCGGAGTGATTGGCCGTCGTCGGATGGCTTGTGCAGCGATGTCGCTTTGAAGGGGAATCTGATGAACGCCTGGATCACGTCTTTGCTCGGCATGGGCCTGGGTGCCATCGTTGCCGGGGCCGCGCCGGCGGCCGAGCTGGTCGGCCTGGCGCCGTTCTCGGGCGCTGCGTGGGGGCAGCAGTCGGATGCCTCGAGCCCGCCGGCCTACGCACAGGTCTTCGTGGCACCGAACGGCACCCTGCTCGAGAAGATCCGGTGGTGGGGCTTCCACGGCCAGTACTCGGAAGGACCGGACTACGACGACTTCGTGGTCACGCTCGACGGGCAGCTCCAGTCCGGCAAGCTGACGGTGACGAACCTCTCGCCCTTGTTCAGCGAATACACGCTGGACATCGACGACGTGGTCCTGGCCGCGTCGAGCCTGAGCGTGTTCAACGCCAGCCTGGATGTGGAGTGGTACTGGCAAAGCGCCGCATCCGCCAGCGACCGCACCGCGGCCGACGCGCAGAACGTGTCGTTCAGCCTGATCGGCCGCCGGGTCGACTCCAGCGTCGACGAGCCGGCGGTGGTCTGGCTGCTCGCTGCGGCCCTCTTGCCGATGGCCTGGGCCCGGCGGCGCCAGACGACGCGGCGCGATCGTGAAGCCGGCCGTCTGTAAGGTGCCGCCACGCCCAGCGCGAGGCGGGTAAGAAGCCACGCCGGGCGGTCCCACAGCCGCCGTCGAGCGATCCCAGGCCCGGCGACCCGGTCGAGCTCACCAACGAATGATCACGCATCGTTCCCGCCTCGGGCAGGGGTTTCGGGTGACCCCAGGACCAGATGCCCGACATCCGCCAACGCGCCCGCAATGGCGATGGCGTCGTCGGACGTCTCGGCGAACGGGTCGGTGACGATCAGGACCGACAGGGGGGTGGCGCTTGCAGCCATGGGTCGTGGTGAGCAAGACCTGAGCCAGCCATCGAGAGTGCCCGCCGGCTGGGCAAGGGCCGCCTCATGCCGACTCCGTGCAGCAGGGCACGCCCGCGGCTCCGATCCGCAGCGACGATGCACTAAAGGTACGCCCGAGGCGTGACGAAGAAGCCTTTGAGTCAGGAGGTTCCTCGTGTGGAAAGTCATCACCGGGTTCGTTGCAGCAGTGCTGGCCGCGTCATCGTGCCTCGCGGCTGACCTGACCGAAATTGAAGTGCGCTGGCTGAAGGGCGTCTGGCCCGTGGTCGTATTTGCCCATACGGCAAAGCTTCCGCTGGACATCATCGTGCAGCCGCAGGCGACACCTGGTGCTGCACCGCTTGCGCTGGGCTTCATCGACGGCCGCTGCAAGTTGGTCTTGTCCATGCGCGGCAACTCCGAAGCGCAGGCGACACTCGATCGCATCGAGCCGGACCTCCTCGACGCGACGCTCGAGCTGATGGCGGCGCACGAGTTGGGTCACTGCCACCGCTACCTGGAAGGCTCCTGGCTCAGCTTGCCCGCAGGATTCGCCGCCAGCGAACCCGCGGGCCTGAGCGCGAATCTGCGCGAGTCCTATCGGAACATGAAGGCCGTGCGTCTCGAGGAGGGCTATGCCGACCTGGTTGGCCTGGCATGGGCGCGGCAGCACCACCGGCAGAAGCACCAGAGACTGCTCACTTGGCTCATTGCGGAGCGGTCAAGGGACTTGATTCCGGGCAGTCACCACGACACCCTCGCATGGATCCAGATGGCAGGTGACGGCAACGCGCTGATCCGGCCATCGATCTTCGCGGCAGCAGCCGCACTGTGGGATGCAGGACTCGCCGCCGCCGATCCCTGGTCGGAGCCTTGAGCGCTGCACTTGGCCAACATCCGGCCCGCGAAGATCTGCCGCCGCGCAGCGCACTTGATCATCTGTCACACCGTCGCCACGTTCACCTCGGCCTCGCCCGTGGCTTATACGAGCAGGCACGGCCCGTTTGAGCAGGTCGGCCACCGGGTCTGCCGGGGGGGTGTGGTGGTGCCGTTCTCCAGGACCTTCCGGGACGTTCTGGACTCGTCGGGTGGCCTGCCCGGAGGGACTCGAACCCCCGACCCCCAGCTTAGAAGGCTGGTGCTCTATCCAGTTGAGCTACGGGCAGCCGGCAGGCGGCATTCTAGGAGCCGCGCTCTGTGTACCCAGGGTCAGCAGCGTTCAACGCTGCTGGTACTGCGTCTTGCCGAACAGCGTCTCGCGCGACTTGTCGTCGACCAGCGGCTTGCGCCTGTCGGCCAGCACCTCGACGCCGCGCTTGACGGCCGGGCGCGCGCCGATCTCGTCGAACCAGCCCTTGAGGTGCGGATGGTCGTCCCAGGTGATGCCCTGGTTCTTCCAGCTGCGCAGCCAGGGGAAGATCGCGATGTCGGCGATCGAGTACTCGGCGCCGCCGATGTAGCGGCTCTTGGCCAGCCGCCTGTTCATCACGCCGTACAGGCGCTTGGCCTCGTTGGTGTAGCGGTCGATGGCGTAGGGGATCTTCTGCGGCGCGTAGATGCGGAAATGGTGGGCCTGGCCGAGCATCGGGCCGACGCCGCCCATCTGGAACATCAGCCACTGCAGCACCTCGTAGCGGCCGCGGATGTCGGCGGGCAGGAAACGTCCGGTCTTGGCCGCCAGGTAGAGCAGGATCGCCCCCGACTCGAACAGCGAGATCGGCGCGCCGTCGGGGCCGTGGGGGTCGACGATGGCGGGGATCTTGTTGTTCGGGCTGATGGCCAGGAACTCGGGCGTGAACTGGTCGCCGGCACCGATGTCGATGGCATGCACGCGGTAGGGCAGGCCACACTCCTCGAGCATGATGTGGACCTTGTGGCCGTTGGGCGTGGCCCACGAATACACTTCGATCATCGTCTTCTCCGCGGGCGGCTTTCAGGTGAGCCGCCGGATGCTCCGGACTCTAAATCATGCTCGACGGCTTGAAGCGCTTGTTCTCCGGCAGCCCGCCGGCGCCGGCAACGGGCTGGGAAGGCATCGCGCCCTGGGCCGCATCACGCCAATACGCCTTTCGCGGCGTGCAAAGCGAGGGCTTCGTCATCGACGGCCGGCTGGGCGTGGCGCCCTGGCGTCTGGAGTGGGGCCCCTCGCAGCGGCCCTACATCCAGGGCCAGGAGCTGCGCTTGCGCGCCGAGATGGGGCTGCGGTCCGACCTGCACCTGGTGCTGATGAACCGTGAACTGCAGGAGACGATGGAAAAGGCCGTCTTCGACCAGTATGTCGAGGGCGTGCAAACCCGCATCGACAACCAGACGCCGCCCGAGATGCGCTGGCTGGTGATGTTTCCAAAGCTGTCGGGCGCCGAGATGGGGCCGCTGCGCGAACGCTACATGGCACTTTCCAGCATGAAGGGTTGGCTCATGCGCTGGCTCGAGGGGCCGCTGACGGAGTCCTTGCAGGCCTTGCGCGTGGATGCCTCGGTGCCTACCGTGCTGATGATCGGGCGCGGCCGCCTGATGCTGCGCACGACGCTGGCCGAACCCGAGGTGCAGGCGCTGCAGGTCTGGCTGCGGCTGTTCGAGGTCGCGATGCGCGAGGCCCGTCGCGTGGCCAACGACAGCATCGAATCGATCTCACCCAGCACGCAGCCCAGCCTGTGGTCGGGCAGCGCGCTGCCCGGGGACGAGCGCAAGAAGTAGACCGACACGGGTCTGCGGCAGCTGCACCCTCACCCCAGCCCTCTCCGCCAGCGGGAGAGGGGGCAAGACAAGGCGAACTACCCGCGCGGCGCGAGCTTGCCGAGTTCGATCTTCGCGATCGCGTTGCGGTGCACTTCGTCGGGCCCGTCGGCATATCGCAGCGTGCGCGCCAGCGTGTAGAAGTAGGCGAGCGGGAAGTCCTGGCACATGCCGGCACCGCCGTGCACCTGCATCGCCCAGTCGATGACCTGGCAGGCCATGTTGGGCGCCACCACCTTGATCATCGCGATTTCGGCCTTGGCGCTCTTGTTGCCCGCCATGTCCATCATCCACGCCGCCTTCAGCGTGAGCAGCCGCGACTGGTCGATGAGGCAGCGCGCCTCGGCGATGCGTTCCTGCGTCACCGTCTGCTGCGCGATGGTCTTGCCGAAGGCGGTGCGGCTGACGGCGCGCTCGCACATCAGCCGCAGCGAGCGCTCGGCCAGGCCGATCAGCCGCATGCAGTGGTGGATGCGTCCGGGCCCGAGGCGGCCTTGCGCGATCTCGAAGCCGCGCCCTTCGCCGAGCAGGATGTTCGAGGCCGGGACGCGCACGTTCTTGAAATCCACTTCCATGTGGCCGTGCGGCGCGTCGTCGTAGCCGAACACGGTCAGCGGCCGCAGCACCGTCACGCCGGGCGCGCTGGCCGGCACCAGGATCATGGATTGCTGTGAGTGGCGCGGCGCCGTCGGGTCGGTCTTGCCCATGAAGATGAAGATCTGGCAGCGGGGGTCACCGGCGCCGCTGGTCCACCACTTGCGGCCGTTGATGACGTAGTCGCTGCCGTCGCGTTCGATGCGGGCTTCGATGTTGGTGGCGTCAGACGAGGCCACCGCGGGTTCGGTCATCGCGAACGCGCTGCGGATCTCGCCGCGCAGCAGCGGTTCGAGCCAGCGTTTCTGGTGTTCGGGCGTGCCATAGCGGGCCAGCACTTCCATGTTGCCGGTGTCGGGCGCCGAGCAGTTGAAGACCTCGCTGGACCACGGCACCGCGCCCATGATCTCGGCCAGCGGTGCGTATTCCTGGTTGCTCAGGCCGGCGCCGAGGCCGCTGGTGTCGGGGCCGGCATTCTCTGCACGGGGCGGCAGGAACAGGTTCCACAGCCCGGCGGCGTGCGCCTTGGGCTTGAGCTCTTCGATGACCTGCAGCGGTGTCCAGCGCTTGCCGGCGCGCGTGTTGGCCTCGATCTCGTCGAACCAGCGGCTCTCGGCCGGGTACACGTGTTCGGCCATGAAGGCGCTCAGGCGCGCCTGCAGTTCCTGGGTGCGGGGTGAATAGCTGAAGTCCACGGTTGTCTCCTTGGGTTGTGCGGTCAGTGCGAGGCCTGGGCGAACTGCCAGGCCATCTGCGCCAGGGGGCGGGTGGCGGCGCCGGTGGCGCGGGCCTGGGCGCTGGCGGCGGTGCCGTCGACGACGCGTTTGGCGATGCCCTGCGTGATCGACGCCAGCCGGAACAGGTTGTAGGCGAGGTAGAAGTTCCAGTCGGCCATCACCGCGTCGGGGTCCAGCACGCGGCCGCTGTGCTGGCCGACCCGCTCGCCCACCCGCTCGCAATAGCGGCGCACGTATTCGCGCTCACTGGGGATGCCCAGCGCCGCATGGTCGAGCCCGCCGATGCCGCGGAAGATGCCGGGCTGGATGTGCCAGGCCATGCAGTGGTAGCTGAAGTCGGCCAGCGGGTGTCCCAGCGTCGACAGCTCCCAGTCGAGCACGGCGATGATGCGCGGCTCGGTCTTGTCGAAGACCAGGTTGTCGAGCCGGAAATCGCCGTGCACGACGGTGGTTTGCGTCTCGTCGCGGGCGCCGGGCGGGATGCGCGCCGGCAACCATTCGATCAGGCGGTCCATCTCTTCGATCGGTTCGGTGATCGAAGCCAGGTACTGCTTGCTCCAGCGGCCGATCTGGCGCTCGAAGTAGTTGCCGGGCTTGCCGAAGTCGGCCAGCCCGGCGGCCTGCACGTCGACGCTGTGCAGCGCCGCGATGACGCGGTTCATCTCGTCGTAGATGGCACCGCGCTGGGGCGGTGTCATGCCGGGCAGGGCCTGGTCCCAGAGCACGCGGCCGTCCATGAATTCCATGACGTAGAAGGCGCGGCCGATGACGGCTTCGTCGGTGCACAGCAGGAGCATCTGCGCCACCGGCACGTCGCTGCCGGCAAGCGCCTTCATGACGCGGAATTCGCGGTCCACGGCGTGCGCCGAGGGCAGCAGCCTGGCCGCCGGCCCGGGTTTGCTGCGCATGACGTAGGCGCGTGCGGGCGTCAGCAGCTTGTAGGTCGGGTTGGACTGTCCGCCCTTGAACTGTTCCACCGTCAGCGGCCCTGCGAAGCCGGGCAGTTCGCGCCCGAGGTACGCTTGCAGCGCCGCCGCGTCGAAGGCGTGGCTGCTGGCGACGGCTTTGGTGCCGGTATAGTGCTCCATGGCGCTCACCTGTCAGCGATGGCCAGCAGCTTGTCGCGCGACAGCACGACCAGCCGCGTCGGCTCCACGCGCACCGCGCCTTCGCGCTCGAAACCCTTGAGCTCCTGGTTGACACGCTGGCGCGATGCGCCGAGCAGTTGTGCCAGGTCTTCCTGCGCCAATGCCAGGCCGATACGGATCTCCTCGCCCTGGCTGACGCCGTAGCTGCGCGCCAGCAGCAGGATCTGCTTGGCCAGCCGGGCCTGCAGCGGCCGCGTGTTGAGGTCCTCGATCTGGTCGAACATCAAGCGCAGGCGGCGGCAGTTCAGGCGCAGCAGCGCGTCGTACAACTCCACGTGCTGCGCCAGCAGGGCTTTGAAGTCGGGCTTGCGCACCACCAGCAGCGTGGTCGCACCGTGTGCGTCGGCGTCGTGGGTGCGCGGCAGGCCGTCGAAGAGCGCGATGTCGCCGAACCAGGTGCCGGGCTCGGCGTAGGTCAGCGTGACCTGCTTGCCCGCCAGCGACACCGAGCTGATGCGCACCGCGCCGCGCGCCACGCCGCACCATTCCTGCGCCGTGCTGCCGCGGCTGGCGAGCGCATCGCCGTCGGCCAGGCGACGCACCACGGCACGCGCGAGAATCGCGCTCTTCAGCGTCTGCGACAGTTTGCTGAACCACGCGCCGGCCTCGATGTTGTGGAGCTCGTCGATTGTAAGAACCGGGGTATTCATGGCTTGTCCCTGAGGCGACAGACGGGCGACGATGGCATTGTCCATCGTCGCCTCCCGCAGCACACCCGCACCCAGCCCTCGAACCGGAGTCCGCCATGCCCGCCACCGCTCTCTACACCCACAACCGGCGCGAGGAGGTCAGCGAAGTCGAATGGCGCACCCGCGTCGACCTGGCTGCCGCCTACCGGCTGGTGGCCCTGTTCGGATGGGACGACCTCGTGTTCACGCACATCAGCGCGCGCGTGCCCGGTCGCGACGGCGAGTTCCTGATCAATCCCTACGGCTTCATGTTCGAGGAGATCACCGCTTCCTGCCTGGTCAAGGTCGACGATCGCGGCGTCAAGCTCGACGACACGCCCTTCGACGTCAACCCTGCCGGCTTCACGATCCACAGCGCCGTGCACGCCGCGCGCCACGACGTGGGCTGCGTGCTGCACACGCACACGCTCAACGGGGTGGCGGTGTCGGCACAGAAGGGCGGCGTGCTGCCGCTGTCGCAGCACTCGATCTTCGTGCTGTCGTCGCTGGGCTACCACGACTACGAAGGTGTGGCGCTGCGCGACGACGAGAAGCCGCGTCTCGTGCACGACCTGGGCCAGAAGACGCACCTCATGCTGCGCAACCACGGCTTGCTGACCGTGGGCACGACGGTGCCAGACGCATTCCTCGCGATGTACTTTTTCGAGACCGTGTGCACGATCCAGATCCGCGCCATGGCCGGCGGCAGCGAACTGGTCGAGGTCGATCCGGCCCTCATCGCGACCGCCGGGCAGCAAGCGGCGACGGTCACGCGCGGCCTGGGCGCCCAACTCACCTGGCCCGGGCTGCTGCGACGGCTCGATCGCCGGCTGCCGGGCTACGACGCATGAACGGCAGCGGCCGGCACTGCGCAGGCGGCGCCTGAAAGTGTTCATGCTAGATTGCGAGCTGCTTACCTTCACCCATCCCTGCATGCCGACAAAGCGGTTCTGCCTGGCTTCGATGACCGCGATCATGGTTGCCATGGCGGCCCCGCTGGCGCCGGCGGCGAGCCTCGGGGCCGGTGGCAGTGGTGCGGTGCTTGGCCAGTGGCTCGACTTCGCGGTGCAGGTTCAACTGGATCCCACTGAGGACCTGACGCCGGAGTGCGTGAACGCCGAGGTCACGGTCGGCGAGCGTCGCTTGCCGCCGCCTCTGGTGCGCACCGTGCTCGAAGCGCAACGTGCAGGCAGCGCAAGGGTGCGCGTCCTCACCCTGCAGGCCGTCGACGAACCGGTGGTCGGCGTCGAGCTCAGCGTCGGCTGCCAGTCGCGGCTGTCGCGCAACTACATCGTGCTGGCCGATCCGCCGGGCATGGCGCTGATGACAACGGCCGCGGTCGTGTCCGCCCCGGCCTTCGCCCACGCCCCTGCCGACGCCGAGGTCGCGGCGGCGTCACAGCCGGTATCTGCGCCATCCCGGGCGGCAGGACCGGTGGCGGGCAGTCAGGGCGTTACCGTCAGCGATGTCGCGGCAGGCTCGACCTCAAGCGCGCCAGCACCGGCACGCCGTGCGGCGCCACGC
>JACZKT010000185.1 GCA_014859905.1 Rubrivivax sp. | reverse complement strand
GCGCTTACCTTGCTCAGCAGCGTGCGCACGTCGCGCCGGTGCACGCCGCTGAGCAAGGTAAGCGCACTGTCGGTCTGTGCCATGCCACGCGCAGCGAGTTCCTGTTGCGCAGCGGCCAGGAACACGCGCTTCAGCGCGGCGGTGAACGCAGGGTAGCTCACGCCCTGGCGCAGCAGCAGGCGCACCAGGGGCTGCATGACCCGCAGCACGCTGTCGAGAACGATGTTCGAGCGGGCGCTCACCTTTGTCTCGTCGGGCTGCAAAGAGGTTGACACCTGATCCGTAAGTGTGGGATATTTTCCCACATATCGTGTTTCAGGGGCAAGCCCCCCACAGGAAGGTCAAGATGAATGCGTGCAACCGGATGCGAGTTGCTTCAACTGCCGCAGCGCTGGCCATCGGCGTGCTGGCAGGCTGCGGGGGGGGCAGCGGCGCGGACACCAGTCCTCCGATCAACGGCCAGACGCCAGCCGCCGAAGGCGCGTTGCTGGCGTCGCAGCCCGGCGAACTGCTCGGTTATGTGAAGGGCAAGCTTGCCGACCGCCAGGTGCAACGCAAGCTGGCGCCCGACACGTTTTTCGTCACGACCATGACGGGTGGAGTGCAGTTGGACAGCGTGGCGGGGGCTCCTACGTCCACCGGGGTCGAGCGCTCGGGCACCACGGTGCAGGAGCAAGGCGTCGACGAGGACGATCTCATCAAGAGCGATGGCGCGTGGATCTACACCTTGGTGCGCCCGCTGGACGCGGGCCCAGGCAAGGTGCAGGTGCACCGGCGCCGTGCCGACGGCGGCGTCGACGCCATCGCCACGGCGGCATTGCCCACCGACACCGACAACCGCGTCTACCCCCAGGGCATGTATCTGGCCTCTGCGGCACAGCGCGTGGCGGTGTTGGGTGTCAGCCAGACCTTCTACACACTGGACATCTGCGCCCAGGGGCAGGACTGCGCGGCGGCCAGTCTGCTGCCCTTCGCGCCCATGGGCAGCAGGAGTCTGGTCGCGCTGGACCTGCTGAACGTGTCGAACCCGGCCGCCGCGGCCGTGACCGACAGCGTGCGCATCGAGGGGCGCATCATCGGCAGCCGGCTGGTCGGCAATGCGCTGGTGCTGGTCACGCAACACTCGCCGCAACTGGCGCTGGAGGCGCTGCCAGCGAACGTGCCCGACAGCGACCGGGAGGCACTGATCGCCAAGCTCACGGCCAGCGACCTGTTGCCCACGGTGCGCGTCAACGGCGCCGCAGCACAGCCCCTGGTCACCGACACCGACTGCTACGTGCAGCCGAAGAACGCTTCCTACGGCATCGAGATCACCACCATCACGGTGTTCGACCTGCAATCGCCGAGCCTCCAGCGCAGCAGCCGCTGTTTCGTCGGCGGCACCGAGGCCTTGTACATGGCGCCGGCGAACCTGTATCTCGCCACCAGCCGCTACACCTATGAGACGACGGGGGCCGGCATCCGCTTCGCACCGCAGACGAGCACCGATGTGCACAAGTTCGCCATCGACGGCCAGAAGATCTCGCAGGCGGGCGGGCTCGTCATCGACTACCGCGGCTCGGGCGCAGTGCCGGGACACCTGGGCTGGGACCCGCAGAAGAACAGCTACCGCATGAGCGAGTGGAACGGCGACCTGCGCATGCTGAGCTTCACCGGCGAGACGGGCTGGGGTCTGGTGGCCGAAGATGCCAAGACACCGTCGCCGGCGACCTTGACCACACTGCGCGAACGCAGCGCCGACAGGACCCTGCAGATCGTGAGCCAGCTGCCCAATGCGCAGCGCCCGCAGGCCTTGGGCAAACCCGGGGAGCAGGTGTACGGCGTGCGCTTCCTGGGCGATCGCGCTTATGTCGTGACCTTTCGCCGCATCGACCCCCTGTACGTGCTCGACCTCAGTCACCCGAGTGACCCGAAGACCGTGGGCGAGTTGCTGATTCCAGGCTTCTCCGACTACCTGTTCCCGGTCGGCGACGGTCTGTTGCTCGGTGTGGGCAAGGACGCCACCGAGAGCGGCCAGGTCTCGGGCGTGAAGGTCGCCTTGTTCGACGTTGCCGACCCCACGCAACCCAGGCAGCTGAATGCCATGACCTTCGGCGGCGCGGGCAGTTCGTCGGGCCTGGACTACTCGCGCCACGGCATCGACCTGTTCACGCGCGGCCCGCTGACGCGCGTGGCCTTGCCCCTGGTGATGGCCAACGGAACCTGGTCGGGCTGGGTCCACGGCTTGCAGCGGCTGGAGGTGGATGCCGGCGCCAGAACCCTGGTCGCCAGGCCGATGATTCCTTCATCCAGCGCCATGAACCACGACCCGGGCAGCGACCGCGCGTTGCAGATCGACGACCATGTCTACTACTTCAATGCCGGGCAGTTGACGGCCACGGCCTGGTAGGCCGCGGCCTCAGGACCCGAGCAACTCGCCGATCGGCTTGAGGCCCTCGACGCGGTCGCACACCGCCTTCACCGTGGTCAGGATCGGCACCCCGAGCAGCAGACCCCACACGCCCCACAGCCAGCCGAAGGCGAGCACGCCCACGAACACGGCCACCGCGTTCATCCGGTTCGCGCGGCTCGTGAGCCAGGGTGCGAGCAGGTTGCCCGAAACAGCGTGCACCGCCAGCCCCACGCCGGCCACGAGCAGCGTCATCTCGACGCTGCCGAACTGCACGAAGGCGAACAGCGACGACGCCGCGGTGAACACGATCGACCCGAGGTAGGGTATGAAGTTGAGCACGCAGGCGACGACGCCCCAGACCGCGGCGTGCTCCAGGCCGATGGCCAGGAAGACCAGCCAGGTCACGATGCCCACCAGGATGCTCGTGACGAGCTGGACCAGCAGGTAGCGCTGGATCTGGTCGGTGATCTCGTCGAGCGCCTGCACCGTGATGCGTTTCTGGGCGAAGCCGGGGCCGGCGATACGCACCACCTTGCGGCGGAAGCTGTTGCCCGAAGCCAGCAGGAAAAAGGTGATGAAGACCACCACCACGGCCTGGCCGACGGACGTGGCCAGGCCCAGCGAGCCCGTCCACAGGTAGTCCTTGATGTCGAACTGCGGCCGCTCGACGCGCACGCGCGTGACGCCGCGCGTCGCTGCGGGCGGCGCTGTGGTCTCCTGTGCCGCCTGCTCGAGTTGCGTCGCCGCCCGCTGCACCTTCTCGATCGTGCTCTCCGATTGGCGGCGCTGCGCACGCACGGCCTGGCGAACCTTCTGCGTCGCCTCGGGCAGGGACTCGACGAGCGCCAGCGCGTCGTCGCTCAGGGTGTACGCCGTCCAGCTCAGGCTCCCGCCCAGAGCGGCGATCAGCAGCGCCGCGCCGATGGCGCGCGGGACACGCATACGTTCCAGCCTTTCGACGATCGGGCTCAGCGCGTAGCTGAACATGAGGCCCAGCATGAGCGGAATGAACACCGCGCTGGCCCACTTCAACGCGAACAGCGTGCCCAGCACGGCCAGCACCGCCAGCGACAGGTTGCGCACGTCCACCGGCATGTGCAGACGCACGAATTCGGTCCCGGACAGCACGCTCGGCGGTGGCGGTTCGTCACCGGCAGCCGCGGGCGGGGGCTCGGTTCCGGATTCGGGTTCGGGTTCGGGCTGTCTCTCGCTCATGAAGCAGAGTACCGCATCCGCGGCCCCGATCGTCTGCCGGCAGGAGATCGAGCGGCGCTCGCCGCTGCCGGCATCAGCAATCCGGCAGCTTGATCTCCAGCTCCACGGTGGCGGCACGTCGCACGGCGACTTTCTCGGTCACCGTGCGGCAGCCGTCGCGCCTGAAGTGAAGCACGTGCACGCCGGCCGGCAGTTCCAGCGTCAGCGGCGTCAGCCCATGGTAGACGTCGCCGACGTAGACCTTGAATCCGCCAAGCCGTATTCGCCGACCTGCAAGCCTGTGCAGGACAAGCAAGTCGCCATTATCGGTGCCGGGCCGGCGGGTCTGGCTGCCGCTTATTATCTACAGC
>JACZKT010000184.1 GCA_014859905.1 Rubrivivax sp. | reverse complement strand
GCCCAGGCGCCCACGCCGCCGGTCGCGCGGCCTGCCGCCCCGGCCCCGGCAAAGGAAAGCCTGCTCGACTCACTGCTCGACAACCCGCTGCTGCTGCCTGGCGTCGGCGTGCTGGTGGCCCTGCTCGCCGGCCTGGGCCTGTGGCGCCTGCGCGGGCGCATGCGCAAGCCGGCCGGCGAAACCTCGTTCCTGGAAAGCCGGCTGCAGCCTGATTCCTTCTTCGGCGCCAGCGGCGGCCAGCGGGTGGACACGCACGAGACGGCCGGTACCAGCACCGGCAGTTCGTCTTCGATGGGCTATTCACTGAGCCAGCTCGACGCCATTGGCGACGTCGACCCGGTGGCCGAGGCCGACGTCTACCTGGCCTATGGCCGCGACCTGCAGGCCGAGGAGATCCTCAAGGAAGCCATGCGTGCCACGCCCGAGCGCCTGGCCATCCGCTCCAAGTTGCTCGAGGTCTATGCCAAGCGGCGCGACATCAAGGGTTTCGAACTGCTCGCCACGCAACTGCACAACCTGACGCGCGGCCAGGGCGAAGAGTGGGCCAAGGCGCAGACGCTCGGCCATGACATAGACCCCGACAACATCCTGTACCAGCCGGGCGGGCAGCCCGGCGAAGTGCTTGGCGCTTCCGGGCAGCCGGTGGACCCGCTGGGCGCATCCACGATGCCGCATACCGCGCCGGCCGGACGCCCGCCGTTCCAGCCTGCGCCGGATGCCACGCTGGACGGCGGCACGGAGATCGACCTGGATCTCGACCTGGCGCACGCCGCTGCTGCCGCGCCGACGGTGTCTGCGCAAGACGATTTCACGGTCCCGTTCAAGACCGCTGTGCCGCCCGGTTCCGACGCTCGCGTGGACATGGGTCTGCCGGATGAAGACAGGAAGACGGTCCCGGTCATGCAGGCGGCCACGCAGCGTGCGGCCCCGATGGCTGCGCCGCCCGCCGTGAACCTCTCGCCCGCGGACTCGGCGGACATGGGCCTGGACTTCGACCTCGGCGACCTCGACCTGCCAGGCGACTCTTCGCCCCCACTCAGCGCGGCGCCGTCGCCGCTGCCCCCGGCGACGCTCGACTTCGGTGGCTTCAGCGTCGGCGCGCCGGCCGAACCGGCACCGGGCGACAGCGACCCGCTGGCGCGCAAGCTCGAGTTGGCCGAGGAATTCCGCCAGATCGGCGACCTCGAAGGCGCGCGTGACCTGCTCGAGGAAGTGGTGGCCAAGGCCGACGGCGCGCTGCGCTCCAAGGCGCAGGGCATGCTCGACACGCTTGGCTGAGAGCCGGCGATTCATATCGTCACGGGCTCTGAGCTGCGACGGCTGGCCCTGGGCCTGTCCTACCGCGGGCAGGCCTACCACGGCTGGCAGTCGCAGTCCGACGGCCGCACCGTGCAGGATGCGCTGGAGCGTGCGCTGACGGCCTTTGCCGCCGAGCCGGTGCGCACTGTCTGCGCCGGCCGCACCGACAGCGGCGTGCATGCACTCAACCAGGTCGTGCACCTGGACACCGCTCTGGAGCGCGACGATTTCTCCTGGGTGCGCGGCTGCAACCGCTACCTGGAACGCGACATCGCCGTGCAATGGTGCCGCCGCGTCGGCACCGACTTCCACGCCCGCAACAGCGCGCGCGGCCGGCGGTATCGGTTCGTCGTCCTCGAATCGCCGACGCGGCCGGCCCTCGAGCATGGCCTGGTGGGATGGGTCTTCCGGCCGCTGGATGCCCAGGCCATGAACGTTGCCGCCGCGCACCTGCTCGGCGAGCACGACTTCAGCTCCTTCCGCGCCGCCGGTTGCCAGTCGCCGACGCCGGTGAAGACGCTGCGCAGCATCGGCATCAGCCGCCGTGGCGCCTACTGGCGCTTCGATTTCGACGCCAACGCCTTCCTGCACCACATGGTACGCAACCTGATGGGCTGCCTGCTGGCGGTGGGCAGCGGCCGCCAGAGCCCGGGCTGGATGGCCGAGGTGCTGGCCGCGCGCAGTCGCGACGCCGCCGCGCCGACCTTCCCGCCCGAGGGGCTGTACTTCGCGGGCCCGTACTACGATGCCGGCCATTGTTTACCCGAGCACACGCCGGCCATGGACTGGATCGTCTGAAGCCCGAAGCATGGCACGCACCCGCATCAAGATCTGCGGCCTGACGCGCGAGGCCGATGTCGACGAGGCCATCGATGCCGGCGCCGATGCCCTGGGCTTCGTGCTCTACGCCCGGAGCCCGCGCCACGTCACGCTGGCGCGCGCGGCGGAACTCGTGGCCCGGCTGCCGCCGTTCGTGACGCCGGTGCTGCTGCTGGTCAACGCCTCGCCGCACGAAGTGCGGCAGGCCGCAGAGACCCTGCCGCAGGCGCTGCTGCAGTTCCACGGCGACGAGACGCCGGCGCAATGCGAGGCGCCCGGGCGCCCCTACCTGCGCGCCGCCCGCATGGCCGCGGGCTTCGATTTGCTAGACTTCGCGCAGCAGTTTCACAGTGCACAGGCCCTGCTGCTCGACGCTCATGTCGAGGCTTACGGCGGGGGCGGGAAGGTCTTCGATTGGTCACAGATTCCACCAAGCGTGCCCCTTCCGGTCGTTTTGTCTGGTGGGTTGAGTCCTGCCAACGTGACCGATGGGGTGCTCGGCGTCCGGCCCTGGGCCGTTGACGTGAGCTCCGGCGTGGAGATCGGCAAGGGCGTCAAGAGCGGCCCGCTGATGCGCCGGTTCTGCAAGGCGGTGCGCGAGGCGGACGACCGGCTCGCCCATTGACATTGAGTGAGCGCGGCGGCCGCCGGCGCCCCTACGAGGAATCAACCGTGTTGAACTACGACCAACCCGACGCCCGCGGGCATTTCGGGCCCTACGGCGGCACCTTCGTCGCCGAAACGCTGATCCACGCCCTGCACGAGCTCGAGGCGACCTACGACAGGTACCGCCGCGACCCCGAGTTCATGGCCGAGTACAGGCACGAACTGCAGCACTTCGTCGGCCGGCCGAGCCCGGTCTACCACGCCACGCGGCTGTCGCGCGAGGTCGGCGGTGCGCAGATCCACCTCAAGCGCGAAGACCTCAACCACACCGGCGCGCACAAGATCAACAACACCATCGGCCAGGCGCTGCTGGCGCGGCGCATGGGCAAGCCGCGCGTCATCGCCGAGACCGGCGCCGGCCAGCATGGCGTGGCCACCGCCACCATCTGCGCCCGCTACGGCATGGAATGCGTGGTTTACATGGGCAGCGAGGACGTCAAGCGCCAGAGCCCCAACGTCTACCGCATGCACCTGCTGGGCGCGCGCGTGGTGCCGGTGGACAGCGGCAGCCGCACGCTCAAGGACGCGCTCAACGAGGCGCTGCGCGACTGGGTGACGAACGTCGAGAACACCTTCTACATCATCGGCACCGTCGCCGGCCCGCACCCGTATCCGATGATGGTGCGCGACTTCCAGCGCGTCATCGGCGACGAGTGCCTGGTGCAGATGCCGGCGCAGATCGGCCGCCAGCCCGACGCGGTGATCGCCTGCGTCGGCGGCGGCAGCAACGCGATGGGCATCTTTTATCCCTACATCCCGCATGCAGGCACACGACTGATCGGTGTCGAGGCCGCCGGCCAGGGACTGCAAAGCGGCAAGCACGCGGCGTCGCTGTCGGCCGGCTCGCCCGGTGTGCTGCACGGCAACCGCACCTACCTGCTGCAGGACGCCAACGGCCAGATCACCGAGACGCATTCCATTTCCGCCGGGCTCGACTACCCGGGCGTCGGCCCGGAGCACGCCTATCTGAAGGACATCGGCCGCGCCGAGTACGTGGCGGTGACCGACGACGACGCACTGGCCGCCTTCCACCGCCTGTGCCGCACCGAAGGCATCATCCCGGCGCTGGAGTCCAGTCACGCCGTGGCCTACGCGATGCAGCTCGCGGCGACGATGCGTCCCGACCAGCACCTGCTGGTGAACCTGTCCGGCCGCGGTGACAAGGACATCGGCACCGTCGCCGACCTCACCGGGGCCGAGTTCTACTGCCGGCCGTCGTGCCGCGGCCAGACGGTGAAGGGCGGTGCGCTGTGAGCCGCATCGCCGCCACCCTGGCCGCGCTGAAGGCGCAAGGCCGCACCGCGCTGATCCCCTACGTGACCGCGGGCGACCCCTATGCCGACGCCACCCCCGAGATCATGCAGGCGCTGGCCGACGGCGGTGCCGACATCATCGAGCTCGGCGTGCCGTTTTCCGACCCGATGGCCGACGGCCCGGTGATCCAGAAAGCCAGCGAACGCGCGCTGGCGCGCGGCATCGGCCTGCCGCAGGTGCTGGCCATGGTGCGCGACTTCCGCCGCGGCAACGCCGGCACGCCGGTGGTGCTGATGGGCTACGCCAACCCGATCGAACGCTACGACCAGCGTGAAGGCGAGGGCGCCTTCATCAGCCACGCCCGCGACGCCGGCGTCGACGGCGTGCTGGTGGTCGACTACCCGCCAGAGGAATGCGAGGCCTTCGCCGCGCGGCTGAAGGCGGCCGGGCTGGACCTCATCTTCCTGCTCGCGCCCACCTCCACCGAGCAGCGCATGCAGGAGGTCGGGCGCGTCGCCACCGGCTACGTCTACTACGTGTCGCTGAAGGGCGTCACCGGTGCCGGCCACCTGGACACGGCCGCGGTGGCGGCGATGGTGCCGCGCATCCGCGCCCATGTGCAGGTGCCGGTGGGCGTGGGTTTCGGCATCCGCGACGCTGCCACGGCACGCGCCGTGGCGCAGGTGGCCGACGCGGTGGTGATCGGCTCGCGCCTGATCCAGATCCTGGAAACCGAGAAGCGCGACAATGCGGCCGCCGCGGCGCGCGGCTTCATGGCCGAGATCCGCGCCGCCCTGGACGCTTGAACCGCAGGAGAGCAAAGCGATGAGTTGGCTCGAAAAACTGCTGCCGCCGAAGATCCAGCCCACCGATCCGGCCGGGCGCCGCGCCGTGCCCGAGGGCTTGTGGATCAAGTGCCCGGCGTGCGAGACGGTGCTTTACAAGACCGACCTGGAGCAGAACCTCAACGTCTGCCCCAAGTGCGACCACCACCACCGCATCGGTGCGCGGGCGCGGCTCGACGCCTTCCTCGACCCCGAAGGCCGCTGGGAGATCGGCCAGGAGGTGCTGCCGGTCGATGCGCTCAGGTTCAAGGACAGCAAGAAGTACCCGGCGCGCCTGAAGGCCGCGCTGGAAGCCACCGGCGAGACCGACGCGCTGGTGGTGGTGGGCGGCGCGGTGATGAGCGTGCCGCTGGTGGCGGCCTGCTTCGAGTTCGAATTCATGGGCGGCTCGATGGGCTCGGTGGTCGGCGAGCGCTTCGTGCGCGGTGTCGAGGCCGCGATCGAACAGAAAGTGCCGTTCGTGAGTTTTGCCGCCACCGGCGGCGCGCGTATGCAGGAGGGGCTGCTCAGCCTGCTGCAGATGGCCAAGACGAACGCCGCGCTGACACGCCTGGCGAAGGCCAGGCTGCCGTACATCAGCGTGCTCACCGACCCGACGATGGGCGGTGTCTCGGCCAGTTTCGCCTTCGTCGGCGACGTCGTGATCGCCGAGCCCAAGGCCCTGATCGGATTCGCCGGACCGCGCGTGATCGAGAACACCGTGCGCGAGAAACTGCCCGAAGGCTTTCAGCGCAGTGAATTCCTGCTCGGCACCGGGGCGCTGGACATGATCGTCGACCGCCGCCAGCTGCGGCCGCGCATCGCCAGCATGTTGGCCATGCTGCAGCGACAAAGCGCGGACGCCGTCGCCTAGGAATGTGAGCCCCCAGGCTTGTCGCTGCGCACCTTCGCCACCCCCCGAGGGGGTTCGGTCAGGCTCTTGACGGCCCGGCGCCCGACGCTTTCCTGCTGCAGCCACCGACACGAGGCCTGCGAGGCTCGCCGTACGGGTGCACGGCTGCGCTTCTCGGCCCCGTCTCGGCGTCCTCGCGACGGAAATCGCTCAGGCGACGCGCATCTCAAACCGTGTCCATGACCACCCCCGCCACATTGCAGGACTGGCTCGCGCACTGCGCGCGCCTGCATCCCAAGACCATGGACCTGTCGCTGGAGCGCACGGTCGAAGTGGCGCGGCGGCTGGGCATCACGTTCAACGCGCCGGTGATCACGGTGGCCGGCACCAACGGCAAGGGCTCGACCTGCGCCATGATCGAATCGATCGCGCGCCACGCCGGCTACCGCACGGGGCTCTACCAGAAGCCTGAACTGGTGCACTTCGAGGAACGCTGCCGGCTCGGCGGCGAGCCGGTGGTCGCCGGCGCGCTGGTGCCGCACTTCGCGGCCGTGGAGGCGGCGCGAGGCGACATCGCGCTGACGCAGTACGAATTCAGCACGCTGGCGATCGTGCGGCTGCTGTCGCTGGCCGCGCTGGACGTGGTGATCCTGGAAGTCGGGCTGGGCGGGCGCTTCGATTCGGTCAACGCCTTCGACACCGACTGCGCGGTGATCACGAGCATCGCGCTGGACCATATGGAATACCTCGGCAACGACCGCGAAGTCATCGGCCTGGAGAAGGCGCACATCATGCGGCCCGGCAAGCCGGCGATCGTGAGCGACCCGCTGCCGCCGGCCAGCGTGGTGGCCCACGGCCAGGCCATCGGCGCCGACCTGTGGCTGGCGGGCCGCGACTTCAACCACGGTGGCGACCGCCAGCAGTGGAGCTGGAGCGGCAGACACGGACAGTTCACCCGGCGCTATCACGCGCTGTCCTACCCGGCGCTGCGCGGCGCCAACCAGTTGCTCAACGCGGCGGGCGCGATCGCGGCGCTGGCATCCCTGCGCGAGCGGCTGCCCGTCACCGCGCAGGCGATCCGCAACGGGCTGGCGATGGTCGACCTGCCAGGCCGCTTCCAGATCGTTCCCGGCCAGCCGGCGCTGGTGCTCGACGTGGCGCACAACCCGCAGGCGGTGGCGGCGCTGGCACTGAACCTGGACGCGATGGGCTACTACCGGCGCACGCATGCCGTCTTCGGCGCCATGCGTGACAAGGACATCCCCGGACTGCTTTCGGCGATGGCGCCGCTGGTCGACGCCTGGCACTGCTGCGACCTGCCGACGCCGCGCGCGGCCACGGCGGCCGAGCTGGCCGCGCAGGTGCAGACGGCCCTGGCC
>JACZKT010000183.1 GCA_014859905.1 Rubrivivax sp. | reverse complement strand
CCACCACCGGCGGCACCTCGGCGCGGGCGATGACACCGCCGCCCAGGCACACCTCGCCGTCGTAGAGCACCGCGCTCTGCCCCGGCGTCACGGCCCATTGCGGAGCCTCGAAGCGCAGCATGAAGCCGCCGGGCGTGGGCTCGAAGGTACACGCGGCGTCGGCCTGCCGGTAGCGTGTCTTGGCCGCGAGCAGGCCGGCCGCGGGCGGCGCGCCGGCGATCCAGCTCGTGTCTTGCGCTGCCAGCCAGCTCGACAGCAGCCAGTGGTGGCCATGGCCCTGCACCACGTGCAGTGCGTTGTGCGCCAGGTCCTTGTGCGCCACGTACCAGGGCGCGTGCTCGCCGCCGCCTTCGCGCACGCCGCCGATGCCCAGACCCTGGCGCTGGCCCAGCGTGTAGAAGCTCAGGCCGACATGGCGCCCGACCTCGCGGCCGCGCTCGTCGAGCATGGGCCCGGGCTCGTGGCTCAGGTAGCGCTGCAGGAAGTCGCGAAACGGCCGTTCGCCGATGAAGCAGATGCCGGTCGAGTCCTTCTTCTTCGCGTTCGGCAGGCCGATCTCGGCGGCGATGCGGCGCACCTCGGTCTTCGCCAGCTCGCCCACGGGGAACAGCGTCTTCGCCAACTGCGCCTGCGTCAGGCGGTGCAGGAAGTAGCTCTGGTCCTTGGCCGGGTCCAGGCCCTTGAGCAGCTCGAAGCGGCCGGCGGACTCCCTCACGCGCGCGTAGTGGCCGGTGGCGATGCGGCCGGCGCCCAGCCGCAGCGCATGGTCGAGGAAGGCCTTGAACTTGATCTCGGCGTTGCACAGCACGTCGGGGTTGGGCGTGCGGCCGGCGCGGTATTCGCGCAGGAACTCGGCGAACACGCGGTCCCTGTACTCGGCGGCGAAGTTGACGTGTTCGAGCTCGATGCCGATGACGTCGGCCACCGCCGCGGCGTCGACGAAGTCGATGTTGCTCGAACAGTATTCGCTGTCGTCGTCGTCCTCCCAGTTCTTCATGAACAGGCCCACGACCTCGAAGCCCCGCTGCTTGAGCAGCCAGGCGCTGACCGCGGAGTCGACACCGCCGGACAGCCCGACGACGACGCGTTGCCTGGCGCTCATCAGCCCATCATCCCGCGGCCGTCGATGCCCCGGCCCGACCGCGCAGGTGCAGCACGGCTTCGGGCACCGCACGGCTGAGGCGGTCGCACACGGCGGGGTCGTCCAGGTCGTCTGCGGCCGCACCACCGGGCGCAGCGCCTTCCAGGCCGCCGCCGAGCACCAGCAAAGGCGCCAAGGCCGGGTCGTGCCAGATGTCATCCCAGGCCGCGGGCTGCAGGTCCACGGCCTGCAGGAAGCCGGTGCACCAGTCGCGCGCGTCGGTCCACTCCTGGGGCCCCTGCTCGGCGATGCTGAAGATCGGCTGCCACGCGTCGGGCGTGTCGACGAGTTGCTGGCTCAGGTGGCGCAAATGGCGCAGCACCATCACCACCGTCGTCTTGCGCTGGCGCTTGCTGGCAAACGGTGCGGCGGCGGCCGGGCCGGCTTCGTCGTCACCGCCCCAGACCAGCGGCAGCCAGTCCGCCGTGGCCAGGGTGGCCAGCACGGCGGGCGGGCCGACGAGCAGCGCGGTCAGGTAGCCGTCGAGGCCGTCGAGCGACATCACGCCGTCGGCCGGCAGGTCCTGCAGCAGCCTGTCCAGGGCGTCGAGTTCGGCCGCGGTGAGCGGCGTCACGGGCGAGGCGGGGTCGTAGCGGGGGTAGTCCATGGTTCAGGGCCGGATTCGGTGCGCGGTGGAAGCTGTGCATTGGAACCGATTGCCGACGCGCCGGGCCGGCACCACCGCTGCCGGCCGCTGTGCCACCATGCCGGCACGAGGAGCCGCCGATGATCCCCTTTGCCGAATACACGCAACACGACGGCCTGGGCCTGGCTGCGCTGGTCCAGCGTGGCGAGCTCGGCGCGGCCGAGCTGCTGGAGACCGCCATCGCGCGCATCGAGGCGCACGACCCGGGGCTCAACGCCGTCATCCGCACGCGCTATGAGAGCGCGCGCGCCGAAGCCACGCAGATCGACCGCGATGCGCCCTTTGCCGGCGTGCCCTTTCTGCTCAAGGACCTGCTGTCGACGCTGGCCGGCGAGCCCACCGGCTACGGCAACCGGCTGCTGG
>JACZKT010000182.1 GCA_014859905.1 Rubrivivax sp. | reverse complement strand
GCCGTGAACGGGCACACCACGCCGCCCACGGCGCTGCGCTCCACCAGGCCGAGATCGGCAAGGGCCTGGACGTCCTCGTGCACGCGCTTCACATCGCGGCCGACGCGGCGCGCCAGCTCGCGCACCGCCAGTTCGCCCTGGCCCTGCAGGGCATGCACCAGCGCCCAGCGGCGCTCCGTCAGGCGGCCGAAGAATGCGCCCGGGCTCTCGAAATTGAGCACCTCGCCTTGGTAGCTCGCGGCCTGCGCACGCCGGCCGGCCGCGCGCAGGGCCGCACGCCAGTCAGGCTGCAGGGTGATGGTCAGGGTTCGGTCGGTCATGCTGCACTCCTGGCTGCGGCCACGGCCGCAATGAAATCCTCGACCAGTTGCTCCACCGTGGTGAAGGCATACGGTTGCTCGCGCCCGTCGGCGTGGCAATGGTCGCCCTTGCCGCGCTCGTTGTCGAAACCCACCACGCGCACGCCGCCCAGGGCGTAGACCGCACGGTACTTGAAGCCGTGCGCGGTGGGCGGCACCGGCTGCGGCACACGCCAGACCACCAACTCGATCACTCCGCCCTCGGGGGTGATGTCCTTGAAGCGGGTGATCAATTCGGCTTGCCCGTTGGCAATTGTGCCAACGATGCGCGTATTGGCAAGTCCGGAGGCGGGCAGGTCTTGGGCCTGCGCAGGTCCCGCACGTCCGGGGTCGCCTCCAACCACTTCCTCGTCCCGCTGCAGACCGTGCTACGGGTCCTGCTTCCAATTCCTGCTGCCACTGGAGGAGCCGAAACATGCTGGTCAGCAAAAGGGCGGGCAACAGGGCCAGGTCTCGCCCCTTGCCCCCGGCCGCAGCTACCCCGCGCGGATCAGGCTTTCCGCCGGGATGCCCAGTTGCGTGTGCAGCCGGCGCACCATCGCCATGGTCAGCGGCCGGCGCCGCGCCAGGACCTCGTAGACGCGGTTGAGCCCGCCGATCATGGGTTGCAGGTCGCGAGGAGTCAGTCCCTGTTGCTCCATGCGGAATTTGATGGCCTCCACGGCATCGGGCAGGTCGACCGGGAAGTGCCGGCGTTCCCAGGCTTGCGCCAGCGTCGCCAGCACGTCGAGCCGCTCGCCTTCCGGCGAATCGGGCGTGGGGTCCTGGTCCACCAGCGCCGACACCTCGCGCAGGGTCGCGCGATAGTCGGCATCGGTGCGGATCGGGCGAATTTCCATGGCTTACTCCATCTCGACGGTTTCGGCATCGACCGCGTCGTACTGCGCGTGCGTACCGATGAACTTGACGTAGACGACACCAACCCGGTACGCCACGGCCACGATCAGCCGGTACTCGTTTCCCTTGATGTTGAACACTACGCGGCGGTTCTTCAGAACACTGGCACTGCGATATATGGCCTTGATGTCCACCAGCCGGCGCCATTGCGCCTTGCAGACCTCGCGGCAGGGGTCAGGTCTTGCCTGTTGCCCCTGCTGCAATTCCCGGACTTCGCCGACGTCCCAAGCGCTGCGCCCAGCAGCGCCTCAGGCCCGGAACGGATCGACGATGGTCAGCGTTTCGATGCGCTGGCCGTGCTGCAGGTCTTCGCTGAACAAGCGGGTGCAGCCCGCGGCCAGCGCCGCGGCGACGATCAGCGAGTCGTAGAAGGCGAAGCCCCAACGCGAGCGGACGCCCAGTGCGCGGTGAAACAGGTCGACGCTGGCGCCCAGCTGCATGAGCGGTGCGAGCACCGTGTCGAGGTAGGCCTGCGCCTGCTCCGGCGACAAGGGGACGCGGGCCTTGCTGCAGACGACGTTCAGGCACTCCTGAGCAACCTGGTAGCTGATGCACGCGTCCTGCGTGCGCAGGGCGTCGCGCACGATCTGGCCGGCGATGGCGTGCTTGCGCGGGTCGGCGGCGTCGAGCCAGTGGACGAAGACGTTGGTGTCGATGAACGTGCTAGCGGGCATTCATGTCGTCACGGCTCAGCTTGCGGCCGACCTGCAGCTTGCCGTCCAGCTGCGCCATGAGCTCGTCGTAGTGCTGCAAGCGCTTCTGGGCTTGGGCGTAGCCGGCCAACCAGCGGCGGAACTGTTCGTTCAGCGTGGTGTGCTCGGCGCGCGCGCGCTCGCGCGCGGCCTCGATCAGGTGTTCATCGGCGCTGAGGGTGATGTTCTTCATGGTTGACGTGGCCCGGCATCGTGCACGAGAGCAGTGTACGTGGGGTCACGGGTCAGGTCTTGCTTCTTGCCCCCTCCCTCCCC
>JACZKT010000181.1 GCA_014859905.1 Rubrivivax sp. | reverse complement strand
GGTGCCTGCGGCGGCCGCGTCTGCGCCGGCCGCGGATGCCCCGAAGCTCGATCGCGTCGAGGTCACGGCGCAGCGCCGCCTGGAGCCGCTGCAGGATATCCCGGCCGCGGTGAATTCGCTCTCGGCCCGGCAGATCGAGAGCCGAGGCATCACCAGCACGGCGGACTTCGTGGCCGCGATACCGAACATGTCGTTCGACGCGAGTTACACGCACCTGAACTCGTTCGTCGTGCTGCGCGGAGTCACCCAGTTGAACAACGCCGACTCGCCGGTCGCTATCGTTGTCGACGGGGTGCCGCAGAACAACCAGAAGCAGTTCCGCATGAACCTTGTGGACATCGAACGCATCGAGGTCCTCAAGGGACCCCAGGGCGCGCTGTACGGGCGCAATGCGCTCGGCGGCGCGGTCAACATCGTGACCAAGGCACCGAGCGATCGGCTGGAAGGCTTTGCCGGCATGAGCCTGGCCAACGGCAACGATGTCACGCTGAACGCCGGGCTTAGCGGGCCCATCGGCGACGGCAATACGACCTTCCGGCTGACCGCACAGAACCGCCACTCGGGCGGTCTGATCCAGAACGACTACTTGGGCCGCAAGATCGACGGGATCGACCACGACTCGTTGCTGCGCGGACGCCTGTCCTTCCACCCGAGCGCCGACGTGAGCGTCGACATCCAGGCCGTGTGGAACGACTTTCGGGCCGATGCCATCCACGACTCCATCGTTGCCGGTGGCGACGTGACCAAAGCCGTGAATCCCGCGACCAACATGTTCGGCAAGTCCTACGGCTCGATCGGAGACCTGAGCGCGAAGGTGGACTGGACCACGCGGGTCGGGACCTTCACCTCGATCACGGCCTATACCGACCTCAAGGAGTCCAATCGCGGCGACGTGGACTTCTCGAATCCGCGCGACCTTCCCAACGGCTTCCTGGACCTTGGTTTCCAGGCCGGACAGGGGCAGGACCTGCACGTGCGCATGACCAGCCAAGAACTCCGGTTCACTTCGCCCGACACGGACCCGGTGCGGTACATCGGTGGCCTGTACGTGCTGCGCACCGATCGCGACATCACGACCCGCGTGTTCGTCGATGTCGACGGCTCGCTGGGCCAGTACGACAATCCCGCCCTCGTGTTCGTGAACCAGCCCGAGACGAACCGCAACACCGCCACTGCGGTGTTCGGACAGGTGGACGTCGACCTCTCGAAGCAGACCACGGTGTCGGCCGCCTTGCGCTACGACCGCGACGCGCGCACCCAGACCGATCTGCTCACCATCGCCAAGCGTGATCTCACCTTCTCGAAGACACAGCCCAAGCTCACGCTGTCGCACAAGCTCTCCAGGGACTCGATGGCCTATGCCACCGTCGGCACCGGATTCCGCTCCGGTGGTCTGAACACACCCAGCCAGCCGGACTTCCGCCCCGAGACGCTGACGAACTACGAGGTCGGTACCAAGAACACCCTGTTGGGCGGCGCAATGGTCGTCAACCTGGCGCTTTTCGAAGCGCACTCGAAGGACTTCCAGTACTTCTACGTCGAGGCGGCCAGCGGGTCGCAGATCCTCGCCAACATTGACAAGGTACGCATCCGCGGCCTCGATTTCGACATGCGCTGGCGCGCCAGCCGTCAGTGGACCATCGACGCGGGGCTCGGCGTGACCGACAGCACTATCCAAGCCAACAGCGCGCTGCCCGACACGGTGGGCAGGCACACGCCGAAAAGCACGCCGCTCAAGGCCACACTCGGCGCACAGTACGACTGGCGGGCCGGCACCGGGACCATGATGGTCCGGGGCGACCTCGAGCACCGTTCGAAGCGCTACTGGGAGCCTGACAACGTGGCGATGCAGCCGGCGATCGACCTGATCAACCTGCGTGCGGCGTACACCGCCCCTGGCGATCGCTGGACTGTGGCTTTGTGGTGCAAGAACCTGACCAACGAGTCCTACTACACAGACGTGAATTCGCCGCGCTGGTCTGGCCTGCCGTACACGATCGCATGGCGCGCCGAGCCTCGCACCTTCGGGCTCGACGCGAAGCTGCGGTTTTGACGCGATGACGCGCGACGCACAGGGCCGCGTCGGCTGGCTGGGCCTGGCCACGGTGTGGTTCGGCGGCGTGATCAGCGTGTCGGCCTTGTTGGTCGGGGCGACGCTGATCAAGGGCTTGACCTTCTGGTCCGTGCTGCTGTGGGGCGGGCTGGGCTTCCTGCTCGTCGGCATCTGCATGGCGCTGCTCGGCGCGCGCGCCGCCGAGCGCAATGCCGGTACCGGCGCGCTCGCGGCCCGGGCCTTCGGCACGCAGGGCGCGAGCCTCGTGCTCGGCATCGTCGTCGGCGTGCCGCTGATGGGCTGGTTCGGTGTGCAGTCGGCCATCGCCGCGGAATCGGTGGTACGCATCGGCACGATGTCGTTCAACTTGCACTGGTCGTTCGTAGTCGTAACGCTGGCGCTCGGCGCGACAATGACCCTCACTGCAGTGATCGGCTTCGGCGCGCTGAAGTGGCTCAACTACGTGGCCGTGCCGTGCAAAGTGGCGCTCGTCGTCTACGGCGTCGGCCGGGTGCTGCTGGAGCACGGATTCGCGCCGATTCTCGCGTGGCGGCCCGAGCCGGCGCATGCTCTGGACCCGCTGACGGCAATCGGCCTGGCGGCCGGTTTCGTCGCCGTCGCTGCCGTGATCGCGCCCGACTACGCGCGCCAAGCGCGCACGCCGCGCGATGCGGTGCTTGGCTGCCTGCTTGGGTTGGTGCCGGCCTCCATCGTGCTGGCGGGCTGCGGCGCGGTGCTGGCGATCGCGCAGAACACGCACGACATCGTCGAGATCTATGCCGGCATGGGGCTGCCGCTGCTGGCGCTGACCATGCTGATCGTCGCCACCTGGACCACC
>JACZKT010000180.1 GCA_014859905.1 Rubrivivax sp. | reverse complement strand
GAAGACATCGACGCCTTGCGCGACGCGGTGAGAACGTTCGCGCAAGCCGAGATCGCCCCGCGCGCCGCCGAGGCCGACCGCAGCGACCAGTTCCCGATGGACCTGTGGCGCAAGATGGGCGAGCTCGGCGTGCTGGGCATCACCGTGCCCGAAGAAGACGGCGGCGCCGGCATGGGCTACCTGGCGCACATCATCGCCATGGAGGAGATCAGCCGCGCCAGCGCCAGCATCGGCTTGAGCTACGGCGCGCACAGCAACCTGTGCGTCAACCAGATCAAGCGCAACGGCAACGCCGCGCAAAGGCGCAAGTACCTGCCCGGGCTGATCAGCGGCCAACACGTGGGCGCGCTGGCGATGAGCGAGGCCGGCGCCGGCAGCGACGTCATCGGCATGAAGCTCAAGGCCGAGGACAAGGGCGGCTACTACCTGCTCAACGGCACCAAGATGTGGATCACCAACGGCCCCGACGCCGACACCATGGTGGTCTACGCCAAGACCGAACCCGAGCTTGGTGCGCGCGGGGTCACCGCCTTCATCGTCGAAAAGGGCATGCAGGGCTTTTCCACCGCGCAGAAGCTCGACAAGCTGGGCATGCGCGGCAGCCACACCGGCGAGATGGTGTTCGACAACGTCGAAGTGCCGGCCGAGAACATCCTCGGCCACCTCAACGGCGGCGCCAGGGTGCTGATGAGCGGCCTGGACTACGAGCGCGCGGTGCTGGCCGCCGGCCCCATCGGCATCATGCAGGCGGTGATGGACAACGTGGTGCCCTACACCCACGAGCGCAAGCAGTTCGGCCAGAGCATCGGCGAGTTCCAGCTCATCCAGGGCAAGGTCGCCGACATGTACACCGTGCTGCAGGCCGGCCGCGCCTTCTGCTACACGGTGGGCAAGAACCTCGACCTGCTCGGCGCCGAGCACGTGCGCCAGGTGCGCAAGGACTGCGCCAGCGTCATCCTGTGGTGCGCCGAGAAGGCCACCTGGATGGCCGGCGAAGGCATCCAGATCTTCGGCGGCAACGGCTACATCAATGACTACCCGCTGGGCCGGCTGTGGCGCGACGCCAAGCTGTACGAGATCGGCGCCGGCACGAGCGAGATTCGCCGCATGCTGATCGGCCGCGAGCTGTTTGCCGAGACGATGTGACGGCGATGGCCCCCACCCTGCCTGTCCCGCACCACCCGGGCTACCACCATGAGCGATGAACTGCAAGACCTGATTCAGAACAACCGGCGCTGGGCGGCGGCCACCGAAAAGCGCGAACCGGGCTTCTTCACCCGGCTGGCGGAGCAGCAGAACCCGCGCTACATGTGGATCGGCTGCGCCGACAGCCGCGTGCCGGCCAACGAGATCACCGGGTTGGACCCGGGTGAGGTCTTCGTGCACCGCAACGTCGCCAACGTGGTCGTGCCCTCCGATCTCAACGCGCTGTCGACGATCCAGTTCGCAGTGGAACACCTGAAGGTGGAGCACATCATGGTGGTGGGCCACTACGGCTGTGCCGGCGTGCGCGCGGTGCTGCGCGGCACGCGCGTGGGCCTGGCCGACAACTGGCTGCGCCACGTGCAGGACGTGCGGCTGCGCCACCGCAAGCGGCTGGAGCACCTGTCGCCCGAAGCGCAGGAAGACACGCTGTGCGAGATGAACGTCATCGAGCAGGTCGGCAACGTGGCGCTGTCCACCGTGTTGCAGGACGCCTGGGCGCGCGGCCAGAAGGTGGCCGTGCACGGCTGGGTCTACGGCCTGCGCGACGGGCTGCTGAAGGACCTGGACATCACCATGCACGGCCCCGATGCCGTGGTGCCCGTGTTTGCCGCCGCGCTCAAACGCTACCCGCGTGCCGATACACGCGCCACCGAATGAGCGCCTGTCCGTGTTCCCGCACGAGCTGACCGACAGCCGCGCCTACGACATCGCGCGCGCCCTCATCGACGGCTTCAACCGCCACTACTGGCTGTTCCGCGAAACCAGCGCCGCGGCCAAGGGCCGCTTCGAAAAGGCCGACTGGCACGGCCAGCAGCGCGCACAGGCGCAGCGCATCGAGTTCTACGACCAGCGCGTCGACGAGGCGGTGGATCGGCTGCGCAGCGAGTTCGCGGTGGAGACGCTGTCGATGGACACCTGGCAGCAGGTCAAGCTGCACTACATCGGACTACTGACCGACCACCGCCAGCCCGAACTCGCCGAGACCTTCTTCAATTCGGCGACCGCCAAGGTGCTGCACCGCAGCTACTTCCGCAACGACTTCATCTTCGTGCGGCCGGCCATCAGCACCGAATACATCGAACCCGACGAACCCGGCGCCGCGCCCACCTACCGTGCCTACTACCCGGGCCAGGACGGGCTGCACGCGACCTGGGCGCGCGTCGTCAGCAACTTCCAGCTCGAAGTGCCGTTCGAGGACCTGGACCGCGACGTCGAACACGTGGTGCAGGCCATGGTGGCCGAGCTCGGCGGCTTCCGGCCGCGCCCCAATTTCCAGATCCAGGTGCTGTCCAGCCTGTTCTACCGCAACAAGGGCGCCTACCTCGTCGGCAAGATCATCAACGGCTTCAACGAGACGCCGCTGGCGCTGCCGATCCTGCACGGGCCAGACGGGCGCCTGGTCATCGACGCCGCGCTGTTCGGCGAGGACGATCTGCTGATGATCTTCAGCTACGCCCGCGCCTACTTCATGGTCGACATGGAAGTGCCCAGCGCCTATGTGCACTTCCTGCGCTCGCTGATGCCGCGCAAGCCGCGCGCCGAGCTCTACAGCACGCTGGGGCTGCAGAAGCACGGCAAGAACCTCTTCTACCGCGACTTCCTGGCCCACCTGCGTCATTCGTCGGACAAGTTCCGCATCGCGCCCGGCATCAAGGGCATGGTGATGCTGGTCTTCGACCTGCCGTCGTTCCCGTACGTGTTCAAGGTCATCAAGGACTTCTACCCGGCGCAGAAAGACACCACGCGCGAGCAGATCAAGGCCAAGTACCTGCTCGTCAAGCAGCACGACCGCGTCGGCCGCATGGCCGACACGCTGGAGTACAGCAACGTCGCCTTCCCGCGCCAGCGCTTCGAGGAAGAGCTGGTGGCCGAACTGCGCCACTACTGCCCCAGCCTGCTCGAGGAGGACGGCGACATGCTCGTCATCCGCCACGTCTACATTGAGCGCCGCATGATCCCGCTCAACATCTACCTGCAGGAAGCCGACCCCGAGCAGATGGCGCACGCGGTGGTGGAGTACGGCAACGCCATCAAGGACCTGGTGTCGGCCAACATCTTCCCCGGCGACATGCTGTGGAAGAACTTCGGCGTCACGCGTCACGGCAAGGTCGTCTTCTACGACTACGACGAGATCGAATACATCACCGACTGCAACTTCCGCCGCGTGCCCGAGCCGCGCAACGAGGAAGAGGAGATGTCGGGCGAAGTCTGGTATTCGGTGGGGCCGCACGACGTCTTTCCCGAGACCTTCGCCCCCTTCCTGCTGGGCAACCCGCAGGTGCGCGAAGTCTTCATGGCGCACCACGCCGAGCTGCTGGACGCTGCCTTCTGGCAGGGCCACAAGGAGCGCATCGCCGCCGGCCACGTGCACGACGTGTTTCCCTACGAGCCGTCCAAGCGCTTCTCGCTGCGGCCGGCACAATAATTGCCCTATTTCAACCAGGAGCACACCATGGCCGAATCCATCGTCATCGTTTCCGCTGCCCGCACCCCCATCGGCGGCCTGCTCGGCGACTTCTCGTCGCTCGCGGCCTGGGAGCTGGGCGCCGTGGCCGTGAAAGCCGCCGTCGAACGCGCCGGCGTGCCCGGCGACGCCGTCGACGAGGTGCTGCTCGGCAACTGCCTGATGGCCGGCCAGGGC
>JACZKT010000179.1 GCA_014859905.1 Rubrivivax sp. | reverse complement strand
GTGCTGGCATACGCAATAGAGTTTATCTAAATCTAGCATCTCGCCCCGGGTGCGCCTCGAGCGAAGAAGCTTGATGTAGCCTCAGATGCGGGTGGATTTGCCCCCGTACTCCCGGACACGAGATCACCCTTGGGTTAATAATTCCTGGTGCTGCCTGAACTCCCTGGGGGATCGGTATTTCAGTGCGCTGTGGGGGTGCTGCTCGTTGTAGTGTTCGAAGGCTATCGCCAGATTCCGCAGCGCCGTGGGCACATCAGGCTTGGGCATGCCCGAGTATCCGTCCGGTGAACACACCTTGAGCCGTTCGAGCATCCGATAGAGCATACGTGTCCGCTTAAATATCGTGGACACGTATGCACCAAGAACCTGCCAGCAAGCCACGCCGTCGGCGCCGTACCTATACTCCGCAGTTCAAGACTGATCTGGTCGCCCAGTGCATGGATCCGTCCGTCTCCTTGGCGGCGGTGGCCATCGAACATGACATCAACCTGGACAGCGACAATTATGTTGAGCGCTCAACGACAATTATCTTGAGCGGTTGACGCGCACCGCCGGGACGCGGGATGCGGTGGGGGTTTTACAGTGATTGCCTCGATAGGGAGGCGGTCCATGCCCGGCAAACGCATCACGGATCATCAGATGACCCAGTACAAGAGATTGCGCGTGACCCACGGTCAGGAGACGTCGGCAGCAAAAGTTGGCATCAGCGTGGCCAGTGCCCGGCGCTTGGAGGGGCGCGACCGCCTGCCTTCGCAGCGCCCGGAACGCCATTGGCGTACACGAGCCGACCCACTGTCCGAGTTCTGGGTCAGCGAGATCGAGCCGATGCTGCAAACCGAGCCGGACTTGATGGCGGTGACGATACTCGAGGAGCTGCAGCGCCGCCACCCGGGGCGGCTGGGCGATTCGAAGCTCAGGACGCTGCAGCGACGAATCCGTCAGTGGCGGGCTGAGCACGGCGAGGAACAGATGCTGTTCTTCGCGCAGGAGCATCCGCCGGGCCGGCTCGGGCTATCGGACTTTACCGTGGCCGACGAGTTGGCGGTCACGGTGTCGGGCCAGCCGCTGGCGCACCGACTGTACCAGTTCACGCTGGCTCACAGCGGCTGGCGCCATGCCTGCGTGGTGCTGGGCGGCGAGAGCTTCCAGGCGCTGAGCGCGGGATTGCAGGCCGCGCTCTGGATGGCGGGCGGTGTGCCCGAGGAGCACCGCACCGACAGCCTCTCGGCGGCATTCAACAATCTGGCCGAACAGGAGGAACTCACCCAGCGTTATGACGCGTTGTGTCGCCACTACGGGATGCGCGCCAGCCGCAACAACCCGGGACAGAGTAACGAGAACGGGGCGATCGAATCGCGTCAGCGTAGCCTCAAGACGGCGCTCGATCAGGCGCTCCTGTTGCGCGGCATGCGCGAGTTCAACAGTCTGCAAGTCTATGAGGCGTTTGTCGCCGAGACGGTGCGCCGCCTGAATGCGCGTTGCGTGCGCGCCTGGGAAGCAGAGCGCGCCTGCCTGAGGCCATTGCCGGTGCGACGCACGATAGACTTCGAGGAGCTCGACGCGCGGGTGAGCAAATACGGGGTGATCAGGGTCCACGCAGCGATGTACAGCGTCCCCTCGCGCCTGGTGGGACACCGGCTCAAGATCCGGCTCTACAGCACACGCCTGCAGGCATGGCTCGGCGGGGTGATGGTGTTCGAATGCGAGCGCCTGTACGGCAGTGTGGCGCAGCGCCATCCCCGGCGCATCGACTGGCGGCACATGCTGCCCTCGCTCAGACGCAAGCCGGGCGCCTTCGCCCGCTGGGTGCTGCGCGACGACATGTTCCCCCGCAGCGAATACGCCCGCACCTGGGAGTTTCTCCACGATCGGCTGCCAGAGCGCCAGGCCTGCCGCCTGATGGTCGAGTTGCTGGATTTGGCCGATCGCGCCAATGTTGTCGTCGAGTTGGCTGGGGTGCTGGTCGAACAGCTCGAGCGTGACGTGATACCGGACATTGAGGCGCTGCGCGGGCGCTTCGCCCCACGACCCGCCCCCGTGCCGGAAGTCCTGGTCCAATTGCCGCCGCCCTCGGCATACGACGCATTGCTGGGAGCCTGTGCATGAATCCGTCAAACGCCGTTGCCAGTGCCGAGGCTGCCCGCTTGCCACTGATGCTTACCGAATTGCGGCTGCCGACCGCGAAGCGACTGTGGCCCCAGATTGCTGACCAAGCGAATCGGGAGGGGTGGCCCGCCGAGCGGTTCCTCGCTGGGCTGCTTGAACACGAAATCGCCGAACGCGAGACACGCCGGCTGCAACGCAACCGGGCCACCAGCCAGTTGCCTGCGGGCAAGACTCTTGAGACATTCGAGTTCGAGGCCGTCCCCACCGTCTCAAAGGCCCATATGATGGCCTTGGCCGAGGCCGATGGCTGGCTCGGCCAGGGCCACAATCTGCTCGCCTTCGGTCCTCCGGGCGCGGGCAAAACGCATCTGGTCGCCGGTCTTGGGCACGCCCTAATTGATCGCGGCTACAAGGTGCTGTTCACGCGCACGGGCGATCTGGTCCAGAAGTTACAGGCGGCGCGGCGAGATCTGCGCCTGCCGGCCGAACTGGCCAAGCTCGAGCGTTACGAGCTGCTCATACTCGATGACCTGAGCTATGTGCGCCGCGACCAGGCCGAAACCTCCGTGCTCTTCGAACTGATTGCCGAACGCTACGAGCAGCGCAGCATCGCCATCACCGCAAATACTCCATTCTCGGGTTGGGACGAGGTGTTCCCCGACAAGGCCATGACCATCGCCGCTGTGGACCGGCTCGTTCACCACGCCACGATATTGGAGATGAATGTGGAGAGCTACCGGCGCCGCAGCGCGATGCCGGCGCGACGACCTCGGGCGAGCAAAGAACAGCAATGACAATGCCCCACCGCACCGCTCAGGATAATTGACGTCCGCCGCTCAAAATAGTTGACGCCACCCACATCAACCCCAACGTCTTGCGCCGCTGGGTCATTGAGCATGAACGCCTGGGCCTGCATGATGCCGATACCCAGACCGATGAAGCCCGAAGCATCACAGCGCCAGTCAGCGCCCCCGCGAACTGGCTGCCCTTCGTGCCCGTGCAGACGGTCGCCACCGAACGGCTGGCCGCCACACCATCACGGCCCGAGGCCAGGATTCCGCTCACGCTCAGCGGCCGAGGCCTGACCCTGACGCTAGACTGGCCGATGGCTGAGCACCAGGCGCTGGCCCAGTGGGCACGCCTGGTCCTGGCATGATCCGTATTGACCAGATCTGGCTGGCCGTCGATCCAATGGACATGCGTGCTGGCCTGGATACGACCCTGGCCCGGGTGGTGCGCGTGTTTGGGGCTGCACACCCGCATCATGCCTATGTCTTTGCCAACCGCCGCGCCACGCGCATCAAGGTGCTGATGCACGACGGTATCGGTGTGTGGCTGGCAGCCAGGCGGTTGAACCAAGGCAAGTTCGTCTGGCCCACGTCAGGCGGCACGCACCTGACGCTCACCGACGAACAGGCCAGCGCCCTGGTACTGGGCTTGCCCTGGCAACGCCTGGGCGATGCGGGCGTCATCGACTGCATCTAACCCGCACCAGCCCAGGCTGTGCAATCGGTGCTGATGCCGATGGTGCGATGCAGCACCTGCTGGCATACTGCCTGCCATGACAGCCGAAGCACCCGACTCACTGCAGGACATGGACGCCGCGCAACTGCGCGAACTGGCGGCCAGCCTCATGCACACGCTCGGGCGCACGCAGCAGGAGCTGACGGCTACCAAGACGCTCAACGAGAAGCTGACCTTCGAGATCGCTGCGTTGCGGCGCTTCCGATTCGGCAAGCGGGGTGAACAGCTGCCACCCGGTGTGCAGGGCAGCCTGCTGGAGGAAGCCGTTGACGAGGATCTGGTCGAGATCGAAGCGCAGCTAGCGGCCTTGAACCCCAAGGCCGATCCGGTCACGCCCCCTAAGGATCAACCCAAGCGCGCCGCCTTGCCGCCGGAGCTGCCCCGCATCGAGATCCGCCACGAACCGCACGGTGCGAACTGCACCTGCGGCTGTGCACTGAAGTTCGTACGCGACGAGGTCAGCGAGAAGCTGGACTACACACCCGGCACCTTTACGGTCGAGCGCCATGTGCGCCCGATCCTGGCCTGTCCGCAATGCGAGACGATCACCCAGGCCCCGATGCCCGCTTACGTCATCGACAAGGGCCTGGCTGCCCCCGGCCTGATGGCCCACGTGTTGGTGGCCAAGTACGCGGATCACCTGCCGTTGCACCGTCAGGAAGGCATCTTTGCTCGGGCGGGTTTGAAGATCGCCCGCTCGACTCTGGCCGAGTGGGTCGGTGCCTGCGGCTTCGCGCTGCAGCCGCTGGTTGCGGCACTGCGAGACGAGATCCTGGCGCACCGGGTACTGCATGCCGACGAGACGCCGGTCAAACTGCTCAAGCCTGGCAGCCGTGCCACCCACAAGGCCTATCTGTGGGCCTACACCCCGGGCGCCTTCGAAGGCCTGAACGCGGTCGTCTATGACTTTACCGAAGGCCGTGCCGGGGCGCATGCCCGGGAGTTCTTCGGTGACTGGACGGGCAGCCTGGTCTGTGACGACTACGTCGGCTACAAGGCCTGCTTTACCCAAGGCATC
>JACZKT010000178.1 GCA_014859905.1 Rubrivivax sp. | reverse complement strand
GGCCTCGGCCAGCGCATGCTCGGCACGCTCCAGGGTCCGGGCCACGGCCTCGCCCGCGTGGTGTTCGGCCAGGGCGCCCGCCAGCGTGACGCCCACCGACACGCCTTCGTGCGTGGTGCGCAGTGCCGTCAAGCGCTGGTGCAGCCGCTCGAGCCCGCTGCGGGCCAGCGCAGCGCGGGTGTCGGACATCAGCAGCAGAAAGGTCCCGCCGCCCCAGCGCGAGAGCACGTCGGAGATGCGCACATGGCGCAGCGCCTCCTGCGTCAGCGCGCGCAGCACCGCGTCACCGCAACCATAACCATGAGCTTCGTTGACAGCCTTGAAACGGTCGATGTCGAGCAGCGCCAGGCAGAAGGTCTGGCCCGAACGGGTGCAACGCTGGTGCTCCTGCACGATCAGCGTCTGCATGTGGCGGCGGTTGGCCAGGCCCGTGAGTTCGTCGCGCGTGGTCTGCTCGCGCAGCCGGGCCAGCGCCTGCGCCAGCTCGGTGCGGTGCAGGCGTGCGCGATGGCGCAGGCGCGACAGACGCCCGGCCAGGATCGACACCGCCGGCAGCATCGTGGCCACGATCAGGAAGTGCCCGAACTCGATGGCCGCCGGGTAGGCCAGTGGATCGGTGGCGGCCTTGAGGGCCATCACGGCAGCGAAGAGGCCGACCGCATAGACGCTGACCCAGCGCATCTGCCGCGGCGAGGCCACGTACATGCCGAACATCAGGATCACCATCACCACCGGGAACACCGCGCCGCGGCCGGCGCCCAGCAACGCATAGGCGAGGGCGCCGCTGGTCAAGGCAAACAGCATCTGCGGCACCGTCAACGACGGGTCGCTGCGGCGGCGCGACCAGCCGCTGCGGATGAGCGCATAGAACACCCCCATGCCAAGCAGCGTGACAGCCGACCAGGCCCGAACCGGTGCGGCACGGGCCACGCCGATCCACTCGAAGTAGTTGATCGCCAGCACCGCCGCGGCAAGCAGCAGCATGGCCAGGCCGGCCTGCGCCAGCCGCGCGCGCTGCACGGGTTCGGTGGTCAGCAGCGCGTCGGCGAGTCGACGGATGGGCGAGGTGTTCAACGGCGCTGAGGGTAGCACCGTGCGGGGGCACCTCAGCCCCCCCGGCCCAGGTGCCCCAGCGGCAGCGCCGCGCCGGCCTTGACCTCGCCCAGCGAGAAGCTGGTGTGCAGGTCCTTCACGTTGGGCAACTTGAACAGCGTGCTCATCGACCAGCGCGAGAAGGCGTCGAGGTCGGTGGCCACGACGTGCAGCTCGAAGGTGCCGGCGCCGCTGATGTAGTGACAGGCCACGACCTCGGGCAGCGCGCGGATGGCCTCTTCCAGCGCGCGCGTGGCGCCGGCGTTGTTGCGCTCGGCGTCCACGCGCACGAAGGCCAGCACACCCAGGCCGATGCGGCGGCGGTCGATCTCGGCACGGTAGCCGGTGATGTAGCCCTGCTCCTCGAGCCATTTCACGCGCCGCCAGGTGGGGGCCGCCGACAGGCCGATGCGGGCCGCCAGTTCGGTGTTGGACAGCCGCGCGTCGGCCTGCAACTCGTGCAGGATGGCCACGTCGTAGCGGTCCAGGGCCGCGCCGTGGCGCTCGGCGGCGGCAGCCGTGTCCCCGGTGGTTTTCCCCGATGCCGTCCGTTTCAGCGCCATTTCTCTGTTCCAGGCTCCATTCGAGCAAGATGCTTGCGCAGAGCATGCATCAGCGGGCATCAAAAGAAAAGACATACACAACAGGTTTGCCTAAACTTGCCGCGCTGTCGGGAGCCTTTGTCGCAGGCCCCCAGATCCCCAGGAGTCGTCGCCATGAACGCACCGCTGCCCGAGTCCGTCCGCAAGGCGCTCGAGTCCGTCACCCTCGACGACAAGTACACGCTGGCCTCGGGGCGAGCCTTCATGAGCGGCGTGCAGGCCCTCGTGCGGCTGCCCATGCTGCAGCGCCAGCGCGACCTGCAGGCGGGGCTGAACACTGCCGGCTTCATCAGCGGCTACCGTGGCAGCCCGCTCGGCGGCTACGACCAGGCGCTGTGGGCGGCCAAGAAACACCTGGCGGCGCAGCACATCGTGTTCCAGCCCGCCGTCAACGAAGAGCTCGGCGCCACCGCGGTGTGGGGCACGCAACAACTGGCGCTCTACCCCCAGCAAGCCCGGTACGACGGCGTGTTCGGCATCTGGTACGGCAAGGGCCCCGGCGTGGACCGCTGCAGCGACGTCTTCAAGCACGCCAACATGGCGGGCACCAGCCGCCACGGCGGCGTCATCGCCATCGCCGGCGACGACCACGTGGCCAAGAGCAGCACCGCCGCGCACCAGAGCGACCACATCTTCAAGGCCTGCGGGCTGCCGGTGTTCTTTCCGTCGGGGGTGCAGGACATCCTGGACATGGGTTTGCATGCCATTGCGATGAGCCGCTTCTCGGGGGTGTGGAGCGGCATGAAGACGATCCAGGAGGTGGTCGAGTCATCGGGCTCCGTGATCGTCGACCCCGAACGCGTGCAGATCATCCTGCCCGAGGACTTCGCGATGCCGCCGGGCGGCCTGCACATCCGCTGGCCCGACCAGCCGCTGGAGCAGGAAGCGCGACTGATGGACTACAAGTGGTACGCGGCGCTGGCCTACGTGCGTGCCAACAAGCTCAACCACAACGTCATCCAGGGCCCGCGCGACCGCTACGGCATCATCGCCAGCGGCAAGGCCTACAACGACACGCGCCAGGCGCTGTCCGACCTGGGCCTGGACGACGAGACCTGCCGCGCCATCGGCGTGCGGCTGCACAAGGTCAACGTCGTGTGGCCGCTCGAAGCGACCATCACGCGCGAGTTCGCGCAGGGGCTGCAGGAGATCCTGGTGGTCGAGGAAAAACGCCAGGTCATCGAGTACCAGATCAAGGAAGAGCTCTACAGCTGGCGCGCCGACGTGCGGCCGCATGTGCTGGGCAAGTTCGACGAGCCTGGGGGTGACGACAGCGGCGGCGAGTGGAGCATGCCCAACCCGAGCGAGAACTGGCTGCTGCGCGCCAAGGCCGACCTGACGCCGGCGATCATCGCCAAGGCCATCGCCAAGCGGCTGAAAAAGATGGGCGTCAGCCGCGACATCGCCGCACGCATGGACGAGCGCATCGCCGTCATCGAAGCACGTGAGCGGCAACTCGCCGAGTTGAAGGTCGACACCGGCGAGCGCGCGCCCTGGTTCTGCAGCGGCTGCCCGCACAACACCAGCACGCGCGTGCCCGAAGGCAGCCGCGCCGTGGCCGGCATCGGCTGCCACTTCATGGCGATCTGGATGGACCGCAGCACGGCCACCTTCACGCAGATGGGCGGCGAAGGCGTGACCTGGGTCGGCCAGGCGCCGTTCACCGACGAACGGCACATCTTTGCCAACCTGGGTGACGGCACCTACTTCCACAGCGGCCTCATGGCCATCCGCCAGAGCATCGCCGCCGGCGTCAACATCACCTACAAGGTGCTCTACAACGACGCCGTGGCGATGACCGGCGGCCAGCCGGTCGGTGAACGCCCCGAAGGCCATTCGGTGACGCAGATCATGAACAGCCTGCTGGCCGAAGGCGTCAGCCAGCTCGTCATCGTGACCGACGAGCCCGACAAGTACGAGGGCGTGACCTTGGGCGCCGGCGTCACCGTGCACCACCGCGACGAGCTCGACGCCCTCCAGCGCCGGCTGCGCGAGGTCACGGGCACCAGCGCCATCATCTACGACCAGACCTGCGCCACCGAGAAGCGCCGCCGCCGCAAGCGCGGCAAGCTGGTCGACCCGGCCAGGCGCGTGGTCATCAACGAGCTGGTGTGCGAAGGCTGCGGCGACTGCAGCGTGCAGAGCAACTGCCTGAGCGTGGAGCCTGTGGAGACCGAGTTCGGCCGCAAGCGGCGCATCAACCAGAACACCTGCAACAAGGACTACTCCTGCGTGAAGGGTTTCTGCCCGAGCTTCGTCACCGTCGAAGGCGGGCAGCTGAAGAAGCCGAAGAAGCAGAAGCAAGGTTCGCTGCAAGGCCTGCCCGCGCTGCCCGAGCCGGCGCTGCCGCTGGCCGAGCGCGCCTGGGGCATCGTCGTCGGCGGTGTCGGCGGCACCGGCGTCATCACCATCGGCCAGTTGCTCGGCATGGCAGCGCATCTGGAAGGCAAGGGCGTGGTGACGCAGGACGCCGGCGGCCTGGCGCAGAAGGGCGGCGCCACCTGGAGCCACATCCAGATCGCCAACCGCGCCGACGCGATCTTCACGACGAAAGTCGACACGGCGCAAGCCGACCTCGTGATCGCCTGCGACAGCATCGTCGGCGCCAACAAGGTCACGTTGGCGGTGATGCAGCAGGGCCGCACCTACGTGGCGCTGAACAGCCACGGCACGCCGACCGCGGGCTTCGTCAAGAACGCCGACTGGCAGTTTCCGGGCGGCAACTGCGAAGCCGTCATCCGCGCCAGCGTCGGTGCGGCGCTGGTGGGTGCCTTCGACGCCGAACAGGTGGCCGTGGCATTGCTGGGCGACAGCATCTACACCAACCCGCTGCTGCTGGGCTACGCCTGGCAGCAGGGCCGCGTGCCGCTGACCCATGCCGCGCTGCTGCGCGCCATCGAGCTCAACGGCGTGCAGGTCGACAACAACCAGGCGGCCTTCGAGTGGGGCCGCCGCTGCGCGCACGACCTGGCGTCGGTGCAGACGCTGTTCCAGGCGCGGCAGGTGATCCCCTTCGTGAAGAAGCCGTCGCTGGACGA
Organism: Rubrivivax sp.; assembly: GCA_014859905.1. Taxonomy (GTDB): domain Bacteria; phylum Pseudomonadota; class Gammaproteobacteria; order Burkholderiales; family Burkholderiaceae_C; genus Rubrivivax. The sequence continues at coordinate 4,161 of JACZKT010000178.1, read as the reverse complement.
AACCATCGCCACGCGCGTGGACTTCCTCACCGGCTACCAGGACGCGGCCTATGCGGCGTCGTACCGGGCCTTCGTCGACAAGGTGCGCGCTGTCGAGGCGGCGCTGGGCACGTCCAGGCTCAGCGAGGCCGTGGCGCGCTACCTCTTCAAGCTGATGGCCTACAAGGATGAATACGAAGTCGCTCGGCTGCACACCGACAAGCGCTTCAGCGACAAGATCGAGGCCATGTTCGAAGGCGAGTACAAGCTCGTGCATCACCTCGCGCCGCCGGCGATGGCGAAGAAGAACGAACGCGGTGAGCTGATCAAGCGACCCTACGGCCCGTGGATGCGCACCGCCTTGGGCCTGCTGGCCCGGCTCAAGGGGCTGCGCGGCACGGCGCTGGACCCCTTCGGCCGCAGCGCGGAACGCCGCACCGAACGCGCGCTGATCGACGAGTACAAGGCGTCGATCGACGAGTTGCTGCCGCGCCTGGGCCGGGAGAACATCGAACTGGCGGCCGAGATAGCGCGCATTCCGGAAGAGATCCGCGGCTACGGCCACGTCAAGGCGCGGCACCTCGCCGCGGCGCGCGCCAAATGGGCCGCGCTGATGCAGCGTTGGCGCAGCGGCGAGACGCCGTCCCGACGCGCGGCCTGACGGGCGCCAGCGTGCGGGTGCCGTTCCACATCGACGGCATCGAGGTCGGCTCGGTGGCGCGTGCTCACCTGCCGCACCTGGCCCCGTTCGCCGACCTGGTGGCGGTGGCCGAGGACGGCGTTACCTGGCGCGACGACGGCCCGCAGCGTGACGCGCAGTTCGACCGCCTGCACCAGGCACTGCGCCGGCAGGGCCTGATCCGCGCCTGGCGCGACGAGCCCTACGCCTTGGTCGACCCGGCCACGCTGCGCGTGCTGGCGTGCATCGAACGCGCTGCCTCGCGCTTCTGGGGCACGCTGACCTTCGGCGCCCACGCCAACGGCTATGTCTGCAACGCGGCCGGCCGCCCCAGCCAGTTGTGGGTCGCCCGGCGCTCGCCGACCAAGGCCACCGATCCGGGCCTGTTCGACAACCTCGTCGGCGGCGGCGTGCCGCACGGCCAGTCCCCTGCACAGGCCCTCGTGCGCGAGGGCTGGGAAGAAGCCGGCCTGCAGCCTGCGCAGTTGCACGGCGCCCGTGCCGGCGGCGTGCTGCGGCTGCAGCGCGACATCCCCGAGGGCTGGCAGCACGAATGGCTGTACAGCTACGACCTCGAACTGCCCGCGGACTGGGCGCCGCGGAACCAGGACGGCGAAGTGGCCGGCTTCACCTTGATGCCCGTGGCCGAGGCGCTGACACTGGCCTGCGGCCACGCTGCAGGTGCGCTGATGACGGTGGACGCTGCGCTGGTGACGCTGGACTTCGCGCTGCGCCACGGCCTGCTGCACGACGCCGCGCTGGCCGCTGCGGTGCAGCGCCAACGCGTCGTTCGCAGCCCCTGACCGCGGCACTCAAAGCGCTTGAACGGCGGCCGCGGCTGCGACTCCCACAATCGGCGGCGTGACGACTTCCTCCTCTGGCCCCGCCGTGTCCGCCCAGGCGCGCTACCACCTGGGTTCGATCGTGCTGCACTGGTTGCTGGCGCTGCTGATCCTGGGCTCGCTGGCCGTCGGCCTCTACATGACGGGCCTGCCGTTTTCGCCGGCGCGCCTGAAGCTCTACAACTGGCACAAGTGGGCCGGGGTGACGATCCTCGTGCTGTCGGCCGTGCGTCTTCTCTGGCGCCTGACGCACCGGCCACCGCCCGCTGCGCCGATGCCGGCCTGGCAGCGCCGCGCCGCCCATGGCGCGCACGCCGTGCTGTACGCGCTGTTCTTCGCCGTGCCGCTGGCCGGCTGGGCCTACAGCTCGGCAGCGGGCTTCCCGGTGGTGCTGTTCGGCGTGCTGCCCTTGCCCGACTTCGTCAGCCCCGACCGCGCCCTGTCCGAAACGCTCAAAACGGTGCACCATGGGCTGGCGTATGCGCTGGCCGCCGTGGTGGCGCTGCACGTGGCCGCGGCGCTCAAACACCATTTCATCGACCGCGACGGGCTGCTGCTGCGCATGATGCCGGCGCGGCGTCGCGTCGGCTCCACCCTTCAACCGTCCAGGCCGTAGGCCATGTCGCACCGTCGTCTGACTGCCCTCACCGCGCTGGCCACGCTGCTGCTGGCGCTGTCCGGCGCCGGCCTGCAGGTCGCCTACGCCCAGCCGAAGCCCGCGCAGTTGCAGGCGGCCGGCAGCGAGATCGCCTTCACGACACGCCAGATGGGCGTGCCGGTGGAGGGCAAGTTCGGCCGCTTCAGCGCCGAGGTGACGCTCGACCCGAAGAAGCCCGAGGGCGGCCGCGTCAGCCTGACCATCGACACCGCCAGCGCACGCTTCGGCAGCGCCGAACTCGACGCCGAGGTGCCCAGACCGACCTGGCTCGATGCATTGCGCTTCCCGCAGGCGACATTCCAGTCCAGCAGCATCAAGGCCGCCGGAACGGGCCGCTTCGACGTCGCCGGCAAGCTCGCCATCAAGGGCACCGTGCGCGAGGTGGTCGTCCCGGTGCAGTTGGCGCCGGCGGGCGCGCACCATGTCGCCAGCGGCAGCTTCACCCTCAAGCGGCTGGACTTCAAGGTCGGCGAAGCCGAATGGTCCGACACCTCGCTGCTGGCCAACGACGTGATCGTGCGCTTCAGGCTCACGCTGTCGGGTTTGCCGTCGCCCTGACTCCTCACCCTTCCTCCGACCTTTTCTGGAGCACGGACGATGAAAACGCTCATCGCAGCCGCTGCCTGCGCGGCCGCCCTCGGTACCCTCGGCACGGCGCACGCCGACGGCGGCAACTACGCCATCGACCCCACGCACACCTTCGTGACCTTCGAGGTCGTGCACTTCGGCACCTCGACCAACCGCGCCCGCTTCGACAGGAAGGAAGGCACGGTGCAATTCGACCGCGCCGCGCGCAGTGGCCGCGTCGAGATCACGATCGACATGGCGTCGGTCAACTCGGGCGTGGCACCGTTCGATGGCCACCTGCGCAGCAAGGACATCCTCGACGTGGCCGAGCACCCGACCGCCAGCTTCGTCGGCAGCCAGTTCACCTTTGCCGGCGACCAGCTCACCGAGGTCGCGGGCACGCTCACGATGCTGGGCAAGTCGCACCCGGTGACCTTGAAGGCCAGGCGCTTCAACTGCTACCTGAACCCGGTGTTCAAGCGCGAGGTCTGCGGCGGCGACTTCGAAGCCGTCATCCAGCGCAGCCTGTGGGGCGTGAGCTACGGCCTGCCGGCCGTGGCGCCGGACAAGGTGCGGCTGCTGGTGCAGGTCGAAGCGATCAAGCAATAGAGCAGCCCCCTTCGACCTGCGGCAGCATCGCGGCATGAAAGCCACGACCCTGCTGCCGGCCGTGCTCGGTCTCGCGAGCGCATGCGCCGCGGCCCAGCCGGCGATCTACACACTCGAGCCCGCGCACAGCTTCGTGCATTTCGAGGTGCTGCACTTCGGCACTTCCACCTCGAGCGGGCGCTTCGGGCCCATCAGCGGTGAGGTCACGCTGGACCGCGCCGCCGGCCGCGGCGAGGTGAGCCTGCGCATTGCCACCGCCGGCGTGGACACCGGCCTGCCCGTGTTCAACGCCCGTCTGCGCCAGGCCGACCTGCTGGCCAGCACCGAACACCCCGAGGCCTACTTCGTGGCGCGAAACTTCCGCTTCGAAGGCCAGCGCCTGGCCGAGGTGCGCGGCGAGTTCACGCTGCGCGGCGTGAGCCGGCCGCTGAGCCTGCACGCGCTGCGCTTCGCCTGCCGCGGTGACGACACCGCCGAAGTCTGCGGCGGCGACTTCGAAGGTGAGATCCTGCGCAGCGATTTCGGCGCCACCTTCGGCCTGCCCTTCGTCGCCGACCGCGTGCGACTGGTGGTGCAGGTCGAAGGCCGGCGGCGCTGATTGCCCGTACACGACGGTCGTCTTTGCGCTGCCATCAGTACAGCTTCGCCTACAGTAGGGTCAATCCCGTCGTGTACTGGGGAGCGGCGGTCGTGCGGTTCGGTGGGTCGCCCTGTGTTGGGGGTATTACCGACTTGTCCGCGGCGGATCACCGGCGAATAGTCGGCGGTGCAATCCCAGAGCATCCCGCCCCACCCCAAGAAACAGCGCCTTGCGCCCAGGAGATACC
>JACZKT010000177.1 GCA_014859905.1 Rubrivivax sp. | reverse complement strand
TCGAGATCAGCATCGGCAAGGACGGCATCCGCATCTCGCCCCGCGCCGCGCCCCCAGCGCAGGCAGCATCGGCTGCGGCTGCCGCCGCCGATGCTGCCTGCGCTGGGGGCGCGGCGCGGGGCGAGATGCGGATGCCGTCCTTGCCGATGCTGATCTCGACGCCGGTGTCGGCGCCGTCCTTGCCGGGGGTCTCGATGCGGATCGGGGACTCAGATGCCTTGGGCACCCTGGGCGCACGGGGCGCGGCAGCCGGCTTCGGCGGCGCGGGCGGGGTCACCAGCACGCGCGGCCGCTCGGTCTTCACCTCCTCGGTGAAGGTCCAGGTGAAGGGGGGCAGATCGTGCAGGATGCCCACCACGATCAGCAGCAGCAGCGCCAGCACGATGAAGCGCTTCCAGCTGATGCTGACCAGCCAGCTGCCGTAGGCGTGGTAAGCCCGCAGCGCGGCGGCCGAGAAGCGCTGCCAGCGGTCTGACCAGGCGGTGGCGGTGGAGGCCCGGGTGTTCATGCGGTGCAGGGGGGCGGAGCGGGCGGCATGCTGCGCACTGTACGCAGGCCGGGCGCTGCGGCCACTGGGCGGCGACACGTGGTTGCGCCTTCACGACAGGCTGCAGCCACCGCCGACAGGCCGGGGCGCCCGGCGGCGCCCCGGTCAGCCCCCGAACAGCGCGCTGCGCGCGGCGCTGGTGATCGCTGCCACGCCCGGGTGGGTGATGCGCCGCTCCACCGAGATGGCGTAGAAGTCCTCCGTCAATTCGTCGCTGCGCCCGATGACCTGTACCCCGTACTGCGCCGAAGTCTCGTCCTCGAGCACGGTCGGCGACAGGAACAAGCCGTGGCCGTCGCGGCCGAAGGCCTTCATCAGGGCGCCGTCGTCGAATTCACCGACCACGCGCGGCTGCAGGTGGTGGCGCAGCAACCAGGGTTCGAGCTGCTGGCGCATCGGCGAGGCCTGGCCCTGGATCAGCATCGGCGCGCCATTCAGGCACTTCGGGAACGGGCCCTTCAGCGCCGGCAACAGTGCGGGGGCGCAGAAGAAGCTCATCGGTGAGCTGCCCAGGGCGTGGTTGAAAGCCTTCACGCTCAAGCGGCGTGACAGCGGCTCGTCGGCGATCACGAGGTCGAGCCGGTGCAGCGCCAGCTGCGCCAGCAGGTCGCCGTGCTTGCCCTCGACGCAGATCAGGCGCACCGGCTGCGCCAGCCTGAGGGCCGGGGCCAGCAGCCGGCTGGCCACCGGCTTGGCCACCGAATCGGCCACGCCGACGCGGAATTCGAGCACCGGCTTGCCGCCGACACGCTGTTCGCGCATCTCGGCTTCGAGCTCGTTGCCGAGGCCGAAAATCTCGTCGGCATAGCGCAGGGCGACGCGGCCGTCGTCGGTGAGTTCGAGCTTGCGCCCGCTCTTGCGGAACAACTTGCGGCCCAGGCGGTCTTCCAGGAGCTTGATCTGGCTCGACAGCGTTTGCGGCGTGGTGTGGAGCTGCTCGCCGGCGCGGGCGATGCCGCCGGCCTTGGCGGCGACCCAGAAGTAGTGCAGATGCTTGAAGTTCATACTTCTGAGTTTTCGATGTTTTAAAGTTTGATTATCGAATTTACGCGAAGTGAAAATGCCCCTAGATTCAGCGGTGTCGTGGTTCGCCACCCCTCGCGTCCAAGGAGAGTTCCATGCGCATGAGCACGAAGGGCCGTTTTGCCGTCAACGCCTTGATCGACCTGGCACTGCGTGAGCCCGCGGGGCCGGTGGCGCTGGCCGCGATCTGCGCCAGGCAGCAGATCTCGCTGTCCTACCTGGAACAGCTGTTCAGCCGCCTGCGCCGCCATGGCCTGGTGGAGAGCACACGCGGGCCCGGCGGCGGCTACACGCTGGGCCGCAGCGCGGGGGAGATCACGGTGGCCGACATCGTGATCGCGGTCGACGAGCCGCTGCCGGACGCGGCCGCCGAGGACCGCGACGACGGCGTTTCGCGCGACCTGTGGCAGCGCCTGAACGCCATCATGCTGGAGCACATGGCCGCCATCACGCTGAAGAGCCTGGTCGACGAGCAGATCGCCGATGGCGTGACGGTGGAGGCCAAGCCGTTGCGGCGCGCGATCTCAGCGCGTCCGCCGGTGGCGCCGCTGCGCACCACGGTGCCGAACTCGGTGTTCGCGCTGGCGCGCTCGCTGGCGCGCTGAGCGCGCCAACTCTCCGGGCGGTGCGCCCGCGAACCGGGGTCAGGTATCCGCTTCGTTGCGGGCTTGCCAGAGGTCGACCAGCATCATCACGATGCCGATCGCCACCACGACCATCATCGCTGGTTCCTTGACCTTGATGACGAAGCTGGCAAGAAACGCCAGCATCATGGCGGCGCCCAAGAGGCCGAACAGGAGTTTCATCGGGGCTTCCCTCGTGATGGTGCGGATTGTGCGTCAGCCGGTGGCTAGCGTCACGGTCTGCACCAGCCAGCGCGCGGTGCGCAACAGCCGTGCATCGTCGCCGCGCCGGCCCACCAGCTGCACGCCCAGCGGCAGCCCGTCTTCGCCGTGCAGCAGCGGCAGGCTCAGCGCCGGCATGCCGAGATAGGTCCACAGCGTGCACATCAGCGGGTCGCCGGTGGACCCCAGGCCGGCCGGTGCCGTGCCCAGCGTGGCCGGGGTGAGCAGTGCGTCGTAGTGGTCGAACACGGTCTCGAAGCTTTCCAGCAACACCGGCACACGCGCCAGCGCCTTGCGATAGTCGACGGCGCTGACCAGGCGCCCGCGTTCGATCTGCCCGCGCAGCGATGCCGACAGCTGGTCGCGGCCACGTTCGTATTCGAGCTCGAAGGAGCCGGCGAGATCGGCTTCCATCACCGTGCGGTGCCAGCCGACGGCGTCGGCTGCCGATGCGGGGAGCCCGAACGGCGCGATGCGGCCTTCGAGCAGCGCCACCAGTTCGCCGAAGGCGGCCTGCGCGTCGGGCGCCACGCGGTCCCAGAAGGGCGTGGCCACCCAGCCCAGCGTCGGTGGCAGTGGCGCTTCGGCAGCGGCCAGACGCACCAGCGGTGGCGCTGCCCGCAAGCGGGTCGAAGGGTCCTGTGGGTCATGGCCGGCCAGTACTTGCGCCAGCAGCGCGACGTCGTCCAGCGTGCGGCCGAACACACCCACCGCATCCAGCGGCGCCGACTGCGTCAGCACGCCGGCGCGCGAAATCAGCCCGGCGCTGGGCTTGAAGCCGACCACGCCGCAGAACGAGGCCGGCCGGATCACCGAGCCGTTGGTCTGCGTGCCTATGGCCAGCGGCACCATGCCGGCCGCCACTGCGGCGGCCGAGCCGCTGGACGAACCGCCCGGCGTGTGGCCGGGATGGTGCGGGTTGCGCGTCTTGCCCGCCGCGTAGGTGGCCAGTTCGGTGGTGACGGTCTTGCCCATCACCCAGCCGCCGGCCGCGCGCAGCCGCCGCACGACGGTGGCATCCTCGCGCGGCGTGCGGCCGGCGTGCAGCACGGTGCCGTCTTCGGTGGGCAAGTCGGCGGTGTCGATGACGTCCTTCACGCCCACCGCGAGGCCGAACAAGGGGCCGTCGGGTTCGCCGTGGGCATGCGCCTCGTCGGCGGCCTCGGCCTGCGCCAGGACATGGTTGCGGTCGAGGTACGCCCAGGCCTGGACCTGCGGCTCGACGGCATCCACGCGTGCCAGCAGCGCCTGTGCGTAGTCGGTCACCGAACACTCGCCGGCGACGAGCCGTGTTCGTACTTCGGTGGCGCTGAGTGCGGCGAGCAGATGGGGATCGAGACTCATGCTGTCAGCGGCTGTAGAGCAATTCCGGCAGCCAGCTCACCAGGCCGGGGAAGATGTAGATCGCCGCCATCGCGATGAAGACCATGGCGACGAAGGGCAGGCAGCCCTTGAAGATGGTTCCCAGCAGCACCGACGGCGGCGCCACCCCCTTGAGGTAGTACGCCGACATTGCCATCGGTGGCGTCAGGAAGGAGGTCTGCAGGTTGAGCGCGACCAGGATGCCGAAGAAGATCGGGTCGACGCCGAAGTGCGGCAGCAGCGGCAGGAAGATCGGCACGAAGATGATGATGATCTCGCTCCACTCCAGCGGCCAGCCGAGCAGGAAGATGATCAGCTGCGTGAGCAGCAGGAAGGTGATGGTGTTCAGGTTCAGCCCGAGCACGAAGTCCTTGATCAGCTGCTCGCCGCCCAGGTAGCTGAAGATCGACGAGAACAGCCACGAGCCCACGAACAGGAAACACACCATGGCCGAGGTGCGCGCCGTCAGGTAAACGGCTTCGCGCAGCTTGCCCCAGGTCATGGCGCGGTAGCCCAGCGCCAGCAGCACCGAGCCCAGCGCGCCGATGGCCGCGGCCTCGCTGGGTGTGGCGAAGCCGAACAGGATGGCGCCCAGCACCGACATGATCAGAACCGCCAGCGGGAAGAAGGCCTTGAGCAGCAGGATGACCACCGCGATGAAACTCATCTGGTTCTCATCCGCGGGCATGCTGGGCATCAGGCGCGGGCTGATCAAGGCCCGGGCCACGACATAGACCATGTACAGACCGGCGAGCAGGAAGCCCGGAATCAGCGCCGCGGCGTACAGCTTGACGACCGACACGCCCGCCGTCGCGCCATAGACGATGAGCATGATCGACGGCGGGATCAGGATGCCCAGCGTGCCGCCGGCGCAGATGACGCCGGCCGCGATGCTCTGGTCGTAGCGCGCCTTGAGCATGGCCGGGAAGGCCAGCAGCCCCATCAGCGTGACCACGGCGCCGACGATGCCGGTGGCGGTGGCGAAGAGGGCACAGGTCACCAGCGCCGCGATCGCCATCGCGCCGGGCACGCGCCGGAAGGCCACCTGCAGGCTCAGGAACAGCTGGTCCAGGATGTTCGAGCGCTCGATCATGTAGCCCATGAACAGGAACAGCGGTATGGCGACCAGGATGTCGCTGTTCATCACGCTGAAGGTGTTCTGCGTGAAGAGGTAGAAGACGCGGTTGTCGAAGAAGGTCTGGTCGGGCGTGAAGTAGGCGTAGAAGCCGAAGGCCACGCCCATCGCCATCAGCGTGAAGGCGATCGGGAACCCGAGCATGATGATGAAGATGAACAGGCCCAGCATCAGCAGGGCGAGTTGCGGGTTGCTCATGCCTTGTCCCCCGCGGCCTGACCGATCGTCTGGATGTGCACGAGCTGTTCTTCCAGTTCCTCGACGTCGTGCAGCCGTGCCGGCCAGGCGCCGGTCTGCAGGCACAGCACGCAGCGCAGCATCTCGGCGATGCCTTGCAGCGTGAGCAGCACGCCGGCGGCCGGGATCAGCATCTTCAGCGGCCAGATCGGCACACCGACCGGGCTGTTGACGCTGACCTCCCTGATCGCCATCGCCTCATGGCCGTAACCCCAGCCCGCGATGACGAGCGCCAGCACGCCCGGAAAGTAGAAGAGGATGTAGAGGACGAATTCGAGCTTGGCCTGGGTGCGCGGCTTCAGGCGCCGATAGAAGATGTCGGCGCGCACGTGGCCGCCCCGCGACAGCGTGTAGGCGCCCGACATCAGGAACAGTGCGCCGTAGAGGATGAAGCTGAAGTCGAAGGCCCAGCTCGTGGGGTCGTTCAGCGCGTAGCGCACGAAGACTTCCCAGCTGACACCGAGCACGAGGATGACGATGCACCACGCGAAGGCGTGACCGATCGACTTGTTGAGCAGGTCGATGCTGCGTATGACGCCAAGAATCATGGCCGCTTCCGGTAGCGTTGGAGAGAGATCGAGAATGATGACTCAGATAGGACCAGCTTGTACTAACTTCGGCCGCAACTGAAAGAAGGGAGGCGCCGGGCCTCCCTTCTTGAATCGGGCCACTGCGGCGCATGGACGCCGCAGTGCGGGGTCAGAAGCCCAGCTTGCCGTGGATGTGCTCGTAGCCCACCTTGTAGTCCGCCTCGTTGAAGAACATGTACTTGGCGACGCGCTTGGACCACACCTTCTGGCTTTCGACGACGCGCTTGAAGAAGGGGTCTTCGTCGGACAGCTTCTTGGTGATCACGTCCCAAGCCTTGATCTGGGCGTCGAAGATCGACTTCGGCGTACGCACGATGTTGACCTTGTCCTTGGTGGCCAATTCCTCGAAGTCACGCGAGTAGTTGTCCATCGCCGTCCACCAGTTCGACGAGGACGCCGCTTCGGCGCTGTAGCGCAGGATGGCCCTCAGGTCGGCCGGCAGAGCGTCGTGCTTCTTCTTGTTGAAGACGATCTCGAAGAACTCCATCGCCTGGTGGAAGCTGCCCATCATGTAGTTCTTGGCCACGTCCTGGGCGCCGAAGCGGCGGTCGGAGGTGGGGTTGTTGAACTCGAAGGCATCGATCACGCCGCGGTCCATGGCGGGAACGATCTCGCCGCCGGGCAACTGCGTGACCTTGGCGCCCAGCTCCTGCATCAGGTCGGCGGCCAGGCCCACGGTGCGGTACTTCAGGCCCTTCAGACCGTTGGCGTCGGTGATCGGCTTCTTGAACCAGCCCAGCGGCTGCGTCGGCATCGGCATCGCGAAGTAGCCGACGATGTCGAGGTTGATCTTGCGCAGCAACTCGTTGTAGAGGTCCAGGCCGCCGCCGCGGTAGATCCAGGCCAGCGTCTGCGGTGCGTCGCAACCGTTGATCGGGCCGGAGCCGAACAGCGACGCGACCTTGCTCTTGCCGTACCAGTACACCGGCACCGTGTGGCCGGCGTCGAGCACGCCCTTGTTGACGGCGTCGGTGACCTCGAAGGGCTTGACCACGGCGCCGGCGACGAGGTAGTCGATGCGCAGGCGGCCGCCTGCCATCTCATTGACGCGCTTGACGTATTCCTCGGCCATCTCGTTGAAGATGTCCTTGGCGCCCCAGGCGCCCTGCATCTTCATGACGATCGGCGACTGCGCCACGGAGATCATCGGAAAACCGGTGATCGCAGCACCGGTTGCCGCTGCCGCGCCGGTAAGGAACTTGCGCCGCGCGGGTTTGGCTTGGTCGGTCGGTGGCGCTACCGATTGTTCGGTGCTCTTGTTCGATTCGGCGTTCATATCGTCGATTCCTCCTAAGTTGTGGGAAGCGTTGCTCCGATCACATCCTTGCCCTTGAGGCCGTTTCTAGTTCACGTTCGCCATACTCATGGAACTAGCCCTACGCGAGGGCCAGAATGCATAGT
>JACZKT010000176.1 GCA_014859905.1 Rubrivivax sp. | reverse complement strand
ATGACCAGGCCGGTGTCGGCCAGCCTCAACCGGTCGCCGACGGTGGGGCCGTACATCTCGGCGTAGGCGCGTCTGCCGATGCTGCTCATCACAGACTCCCGTTGATCAGGCCGCGGAAGCCCCAGACCTGGCGCAGCCCGGCGTAGGGGACCAGTTCCACGGTGCGCTGCTGGCCGGGTTCGAAGCGCACCGCGGTGCCGCTGGGGATGTTCAGCCGCATGCCCTTGGCGGCCTGGCGGTCGAAGGCCAGCGCCGCGTTGGTCTCGGCGAAGTGGTAGTGCGAGCCGACCTGGATCGGCCGGTCGCCGGTGTTGGACACGGCCAACGCCAGCGTGTCGCGCCCGGGGTTGAGCAGGTGCGCCGGGCCGTCGGTGAAGAGTTCGCCTGGGATCATGCGTGGGGGCTTCGGTGGAATCAGCCAATGGGCTGGTGCACGGTGACGAGCTTGGTGCCGTCGGGAAAGGTGGCTTCGACCTGGATGTCGTGGATCATCTCCGGCACGCCCTCCATGACGTCGTCGCGCCTGAGCACGGTCTTGCCCTCGCTCATCAGCTGCGCCACGGTCTTGCCGTCGCGCGCGCCTTCCATGATGGCGGCGGTGATCAGCGCCACCGCCTCGGGGTGGTTGAGCTTGAGGCCGCGGGCCTGGCGGCGTTCGGCCAGCAAGGCGGCGGTGAAGATCAGCAGCTTGTCCTTCTCGCGCGGGGTCAGGTCCATGGCGGGGGTGGTCCTTGCTCGGTGGCAGGGATCGTAAACGTTCGTGGTTCGGGCCCGGCAAACGAAGCCGCTCGATCGGGATCAGCAGCAGAAACCGTGCCCGGTCGGCCAGAGGCTGCAGCTTCAGGCGTACGTGAGCCTGTCCTGCCGTGGCTGGGCGGCGCGCCGCCGGGGGCCTGTTGGCGCGATTCGTGCATGCCATCGCCCAGCATGACGCCGCCGCCACTTGCAGCAACGCATGCACCAGCCTCGCCCGCCGGTGCACCGCAGCAGCGCGTCATCAAGGTGCGGCGAGACTACAACGCCTGGGTCGCGCGCGAGACGATGGAGGACTACGCCCTGCGCTTCACGCCGCGCTCGTTCCGCAAATGGAGCGAGTGGCGCGTCGCGCACACGGCGCTGGGCGGTGCGGCGTCGTTCCTGGTGCTGGAGGCGGTGGGGGCGACCTTGCTGCTGCAGTTCGGCTTCGTCAATGCCTTCTGGGCCATCCTGGCCACGGGCCTGGTGATCTTTGCCGCCGGGCTGCCAATCAGCGTCTACGCCGCCAAGTACGGGCTGGACATGGACCTGCTGACGCGCGGCGCGGGCTTCGGCTACATCGGCAGCACCATCACCAGCCTCGTCTACGCCAGCTTCACCTTCATCTTCTTCGCGCTCGAGGCGGCGATCATGGCCTACGCGCTCGAGCTGGCCTTCGACATCCCGCCGGCCTGGGGCTACCTGCTGTGTGCGCTGGTGGTGATCCCGCTCGTCACGCACGGTGTCACCGCCATCAGCCAGCTGCAGGTGTGGACGCAGCCGCTGTGGCTGGTGCTGCTGGTGCTGCCCTACGTCTACGTTTTCCAGGCGCATCCGGACCTGATCTCCGAGCTGCGCAGCTACGCCGGCGAGGACGGCCGCGGCGGCGCCTTCGACGCGCTGCTCTTCGGCGGCGCGCTGACGGTGGGCGTGGCGCTGATCACGCAGATGGGCGAGCAGGTCGACTACCTGCGCTTCATGCCCGAGAAGACACGCACCAACCGCTGGCGCTGGTGGGCAGGCGTCCTCGTCGGCGGCCCGGGCTGGGTCGTGCCGGGGGTGCTGAAGATGTTCGGCGGGGCCCTGCTGGCCTATCTGGCGCTGACGCTGGCGGTGCCGGCCGACCGTGTCGTCGACCCGAACCAGATGTACCTCGCCGGCTACGAACTGGTGTTCCCCAACTACGGCTGGGCGGTGGCGGCGACGGCGCTGCTGGTGGTCGTGTCGCAGCTGAAGATCAACGTCACGAACGCCTACGCCGGCAGCCTGGCGTGGAGCAACTTCTTCGCCCGCCTCACCCACAGCCACCCCGGGCGCGTGGTGTGGATGGTGTTCAACACGCTGATTGCACTCATGCTCATGGAGCTGGAGGTCTTCCACGCCATCGGCGGCGTGCTCGGCCTGTACGCCAACATCGCCATCAGCTGGATCATGGCCGTCGTCGCCGACCTCGTCGTCAACAAGCCGCTGGGCTGGAGCCCCAAGGGTGTCGAGTTCAAGCGCGCCCACCTCTACGACATCAACCCGGTCGGCGTCGGCGCCATGGGTGCCGCCTCGCTGCTGTCGATGCTGGCCTACCTGGGCCTGTTCGGCGCCACCGCGCAGGCTTTCTCGGCGGCGATCGCGATGGCGGTGGCCTTCGTCGCCGCACCGCTGATCGCCTGGGCGACGAAGGGCCGTTACTACATCGCCCGTGGTTCTGCCGACGCCGACACCGCGGGCGCCGACGAACGTGCCGCAGCGATTGCTGCCGACGGCGCCGGCGGCGCCTGCCTGGGCCGCCGCCTGCGCCCGTGCGTGATCTGCGAGCGCCCCTACGAAGGCGAGGACATGGCCACCTGCCCGGCTTACGGCGGCGCGATCTGTTCGCTGTGCTGTTCGCTCGACGCCCGCTGCCACGACCTGTGCAAGCCCGAGGCGGCGCGCGCGCCGGTGCAGCTGAACACGGCGTTGCGTTGGCTCACGCCGCGCGCCTGGTGGCCGCAACTCGACACCGGCCTCGGCCGCTACCTGCTGCTGATGGCGGTGGTGGCGCCGGCATTGGCGGCGCTGATGCTGATGCTCTACCGCGCCGAACTGCACCAGCTCGGCGACGCCGCGGCGGTGGCCGAGCCGGCGCTGCGCGCGCTGCTGATCAAGGCCTATTGCGCGCTGCTGCTGGTGGGCGGCGTCATCGGCTGGTGGCTGGTGCTGACGCAGATCAGCCGCCGCGTGGCACAGGAGGAATCCAACCGCCAGACCGAGGCGCTGGTGACCGAGATTCACTCGCACCGCCGCACCGACCTGGAGCTGCAGCGCGCCAAGTGTGCCGCCGACGCCGCCAACCAGGCCAAGACGCGCTACATCTCGGCCGTCAGCCACGAACTGCGCACGCCGCTGAACAGCATCCTGGGTTATGCCCAACTGCTCGACGAGGATGCCGCCATGCCGGCCCACCGCAAGCAGGCGGTGGGCATCATCCGCCGCGGCGGCGAACACCTGCTGGGGCTGATCGAAGGCACGCTGGACATCGCGCGCATCGAAGCCGGCAAGCTGGCGCTGGATCCGAAGCCGATGCGCCTGCGCGAGGCCTTGCAGCAGATCGTGCAGATGTTCGAGCTGCAGGCGCTGAGCAAGGGCCTCAGGTTCGAGCACGACGTCGACGCCGCGCCGCAGCTCGTGCGTGCCGACGCCAGGCGGCTGACGCAGATCCTGATCAACGTGCTGGGCAACGCCGTCAAATTCACGCCCGCCGGCCGCGTCAGCTTCCGCGCCGTGCACGTGCGCGACATGGCGATCTTCGAGATCGAGGACACCGGCCCCGGCATCGCGCCCGAGGATATCGAGCGCATCTTCGAGCCCTTCTCGCGCGGCGCCCATGCCGCCGCGGCCGCCAGCGGTTGCGCCGGCGGCACCGGGCTGGGACTGACCATCGCCAAGATGCTGACCGACCTCATGGGCGGCGAGATGACGGTGTCGTCCCGGCCCGCTGCGGCGGCGGACGGCACGTCGGGCTCGACCAGCGGCACGCTGTTCCGCATCCGCCTCTTCCTGCCCGCGCTGCAGGGTGCACGCGTGCCGCCGCCGGCGCCGCCGCGCGGCGCCTATGCCGGCGTTAGGCGCCGTGTGCTGGTGGTCGACAACGAGGAGGTCGACCGCCTGCTCCTCGCGCGCCGGCTCGAGGCGCTGGGCTTCGACGTGCTGCAGGCCGGCTCGGGCCCGGCCGCGCTGGGACTGCTGCACGAAGCGCACGTCGACGCCATCCTGATGGACCTCGCCATGCCCGGCATCGACGGCTGGGAGACGATACGCACGCTGCGCCGCCAGCGGCTGAGCGACGCACCGGTGGCCATCGTGTCGGCGAATGCCTTCGACAGGGGGCTGGACAACGATGCCGGCATCACGCCGGCGGACTTCATCACCAAGCCGGTGCGCTTCGACGAGCTGCTCGACTGGCTGGGCTCGCGTCTGGCGCTGCAGTGGCTGGCCGCGCCGCCGCCCGCCGCGCCGCTGCCAGCC
>JACZKT010000175.1 GCA_014859905.1 Rubrivivax sp. | reverse complement strand
ACATGAAACCGCGTCTTTTTCCGCCATGCGTCGTTGCAGCCCCTTGCCGCACTGCCAGTGCGGCTGCGGGTCTGCGCCTAGCCTGGCGAAAAAATCCATCGGTTTCATTTCGTAATGCCTTTGGTGAAACGGACTACTAGGGTGTCGGCCCGCCGTCTGGCCTGGTGTGGTGACTGGTGTTGCGGGCTGATGGGAATTCTGCGAACCGCGTCGCCGCCGGGCTATCCCCCGGCACGGGGCAAGGCGGGGGCCCCGAAACGGGGGAACCGGTCGGGCGGGCGGGCCGAGCCGGCACCTTGCTCAGTCGCGGCCGAGCGTGCGTGCCACGGCGTCGACCACGGCGTGCTGGTCTGGCCAGGTGCCGTCGCCCCGCAGCACCTGCACGCTCGGGCCCCAGGCGCGCCACAGCGCCGGGTCGCTGGGCCCCAGCACCGAGATCAGCGGCGTGCCCACGGCCGCGGCGATGTGGCCCGGTCCGGTGTCGTTGGAGACCATCAGCGCCGCGTCCCGCAGCAACGCCGCGTAGGTGCCCAGGTCGACATTCGGCAGCAGCCGCGCGCTGGCGAATTGCTCGCGCGCGACGACCTCTTCGCCCGGCCCGGGGCAAACCACGATGCTGCGGCCGAAGGCCGGCAGCTCACGCGCCACGAAGTCGGCGAAGGCGGGCCAGGTCTTGTCCTGTTTGGCCCAGGTACCGCCGGCAAAGGGGCAGATGACGATGCAGCCGGGCTCGATGCCATGGGCGGCGCGCAGCGCCGCGGCCTGCGTGCGGTGGACGTCGGAGACGCGCAGGCCGATGGTCGCCGGCGGCGGCGCCGTCTTGCCGAGCAGCACGTTGCCGAGGTCCCAATAGACTTCCAGCTCGTGCACGCCGCGCGGCCGCGGCGCGACGCGCGCCAGCAGCAGGCTGCGTCCCTCGTAGGCGTGTCCGAGCGCGCGCAGCCCGGCGAGGCGGAATTCGAGCGCGCTGGAAAACGAATACGGGAAACACAGCGCGTTCAAGCGCAGCGGAAAACCCGGGTCCCCGGCCCCTGCCGTGCGCCTGAGCTGGCGCAACTGGCGCACCCGTTCGCCCAGTGTCTTCGGCAGCACGTGTACCGGCCAGCCGTGGCCGGCCAGCAGGTCGCGGGTCCAGCCCTTGCCGACCAGCTGCAGTGCGTAGCCGTGGTCCGCCAGCCGTTGCAGCGTCGGTATGCCCAGCGTGACGTCGCCGACCCAGTTGCGCAAGCGCACGATGAGGGGGCGGGGGGAGCTCGGCATCGACGGCGGATAATCGGCGCGCATTCTGCCACCCCCTCGACGATGAACCCTGCCCAGCCTGGCCTGCCCGCGGCCACCGACATCACCGCCATGCACGACCGCCTGCTGGCCCACCCGGGCTGGCCGAAGGAGCAGGCACCCGCGATGGCCGGCGACGTGTGGCACTGGCTGCAGGCCAACCACCGCTACAACAGCCTGCTGTGGGCCGAAGAGGACCTGGCGCGCCGCACGACGGTGGCCGACGCCGAGATCGCCGCCAACAAGCGCGCCATCGACGCCTACAACCAGGCGCGCAACGACGCCACCGAGCGCGTCGACGAAGGGCTGCTCGTCGCGCTCGGCCTCGTCGACGCCGCTTCGGCACGCACCGACGCGCCAGTGTCTCGCGCGCCGCCGGGGGCACGGCTGAGCAGCGAGACCGCCGGCAGCATGATCGACCGCCTGTCGATCATGGCGCTGAAGATCCACGCCATGCGCGAGCAGACCGAACGCGGCGATGTCGACGAAGGCCATCGCGCGGCCAGCCGCGTCAGGCTCGAGCGGCTGCGGCAGCAGCGCCAGGACCTGGCGCAATGCCTCGATACCTTGCTCGCCGACGCCGCCGCGGGCCGCGCCTACTTCAAGGTCTACCGCCAGTTCAAGATGTACAACGACCCGCGCTTCAACCCGGTGCTCGTCAAAGAGCGCCAGGGAACCTGAACGGCGTGCGGCTGCTGATCGTCAAGACCTCGTCGATGGGCGACGTGGTGCACGCCACGCCGGTGGTGGCCGACATCCAGCGCCACCAACCCGGCGCCATCATCGACTGGCTGGTGGAAGCACCCTTTGCTGCCATCCCGCAGCTCCACCCCGGTGTGCGGCGCGTGCTGCCGATGGCCTGGCGCAAATGGCGCGGCCGCATGTTCAGCGCCGTGACCTGGCGCGCGATGCGCGCCTTGCGTGATGACTTGCGCGGCCAGCGCTATGACTTGGTGCTCGATCTGCAGGGCCTCGTCAAGAGCGCGCTGTGGGCGCGCCAGGCAGGCGCGCCGGTGGCCGGCTACGACCGCGCCAGCATCCGCGAGCCGCTCGCGACCTGGGTCTACCAGCGCACCGCGGCGGTGCCCAGGGATCTGCACGCAGTGCAGCGCTGCCGGAGTC
>JACZKT010000174.1 GCA_014859905.1 Rubrivivax sp. | reverse complement strand
GCCTCTGCACTTCTTCCGCACCCGCCCGGGGTCGGCGCCCCCGCCAGGGGCCTGACCCGTTTCAGAAACCCGCCCACCACAACGACTGGAGACTCGCATGAAGACCCCCCGCCTACGCCCCCTGACCCTTGCCACCGCCGTCGCGCTTGCCGCCGTGGCTCTTGCCGCAGGCCCCGCCACGGCGCAGGACAAGCCCGCCGAACTGAAGTTCGCGCACTGGCTGCCGGCGGCGCACCCGCTGTTCCGCACCGGCTTCGAGCCCTGGGCCAAGTCGGTGGAAGCGGCATCCAACGGCAGCATCAAGATCGCCTTCTTCCCCGCGCAGCAACTCGGCAAGGCGGCTGACCACTACGACATGGCACGCGACGGCATCGCCGACATGACCTGGGTCAACCCCGGCTACCAGGCCGGGCG
Organism: Rubrivivax sp.; assembly: GCA_014859905.1. Taxonomy (GTDB): domain Bacteria; phylum Pseudomonadota; class Gammaproteobacteria; order Burkholderiales; family Burkholderiaceae_C; genus Rubrivivax. Next base: position 5,983 of record JACZKT010000174.1, on the reverse strand, counting down.
CTTTCCGCTCTACGCCGCCGGTGAACTGCCCTTCCTGACCGGCAAGCCCGGCGGCGCCTCGGCCGCGCTGGACGCCTGGTACCGGCCCTACGCAGCCAAGGAAATGGCCGACGTGAAGTTCTGCTTCGCCCACCTGCACGTGGGTGCGCTGCACTCGAAGAAGCCGATCACCGAGCCCGGGCAGATCAGGGGCATGAAGATCCGCCCGGCCAACGGCACCGTGGCGCAGACCATGAGCCTGCTGGGCGCCACCAACGTGCAGGTCTCGGCGCCCGAGTCGCGCGACGCGCTCGAAAAAGGCGTCGCCGACGCCATCACCTTCCCCTGGAATTCGATCATCACCTTCGGCATCGACAAGGCGGTCAAGTTCCACACCGATTTCCGCCTCTATGCGGCCAACTTCGTGTGGGTCATCAACCCGGGCTGGTACGGCAAGCTGTCGACGGCGCAGAAGCAGGTGATCGACAGCCACTGCACCAACGACTGGGCGGCCAAGGTCGGCGCCGCCTGGGGCGACAACGAGGACTCGGGCCGCGAGAAGCTGGAGCAGACCGCCGGCCACACCATCGTCAAGCTCACGCCCGCACAGCTGGCGGCCTGGAAGACCGCCGTCGAGCCGATCTACGGCAACTGGATCGCCAGCGCCAACAAGGCCGGCATCAACGGCGCGCAGGCGCTGGAGGCCCTGCGCAAGGAACTGGCCGCGCGCGGCGGCGCCAACTGAGGCCCTGGCCACGCGATGCACCGCTTCCTGTCGGCCGTGGAGACCACGGCCGCGGTCTTCCTGCTGCTGATCGCGCTGCTGACCGCCAGCAACGTGCTGCTGCGCGACCTGTTCAGCATCCAGATCCCGGACTGGTTCGACGGCACCAAGCTGCTGCAGGGCGTGGCGCTGTTCTGGGGCATTGCGCTGGCCAGCTACCGTGGCTCGCACATCTGCGTGGACGTGGTCTGGGAGCAGCTGCGTGCGCCCGGTCGCCGCCTGATGGACCTGTTCGCCACCGTGGTCACGCTGGCCTTCCTGGCGCCGCTGGCCTGGATGGTCTGGGTCAAGGTCGGCCGCACCGGCACGCAGGCGACGATGGACCTGCGCCTGCCGATGACCAATTTCTACGCCGTGGCCGCCGTCGGTGCCAGCGTGGCGGTGGTGCTGGCCGCCTGGCGGCTGGTCGAGTTGTGGCGCGACCATGGGCGCGCGGGCCAGTCCGGGATGGTGAAGGGCCACGATGGACCGTGACCTGGTCGCGCTGCTGGGCTTCGTCGGCATGTTCGCGCTGATGGCGCTGCGCGTGCCGATCGGTGTCGCCATGGGCATCGCCGGCGTCGGCGGCTTCGCGGTGCTGTCGGGCAGCACGCCGGGCTTGAACCTGCTGGCCAACGTGCCGCTGTCGGTGCTGACAGACTACAACCTCAGCGTCATCCCGATGTTCATCCTGATGGGCGCCTTCGCCTCGCACTCGGGCATGAGCACCGAACTGTTCGCCGCCGGCCGGGCCTGGCTGGGCCACCGCCGCGGCGGGCTGGCGCTGGCCACGGTGACGGCCTGCGCTGGCTTCGCGGCGATCAACGGCTCGTCGGTGGCCACCGCCGCCACGATGAGCCAGGTGGCGCTGCCCGAGATGCGCCGTGCCGGCTACCACGCCGGCTTCTCGGCCGGGCTGATCGCGGCCGGCGGCACGCTGGGCATCATGATCCCGCCGTCGGTGATCTTCGTGCTCTACGGCATCATGACCGAGACCGACATCGCCAAGCTGTTCGCCGCCGGCGTGGTGCCGGGGCTGATGGCGGTGGCCTTGTACATCGCCGTGGTGCAGTTCATGGGCTGGCTGCGGCCGGCGAGCATGCCGCAGGGCGAGCGCCACGGCTGGGCCGAGCGCTGGGCCGCGGTGCGCGCCTTGTGGGCGGTGGTGACGCTGTTCGTCTTCGTGCTCGGCGGCATCTACGGCGGCCTGTTCACGGTGCAGGAAGCGGCGGGCATCGGTTCGGCCGGCACGCTGCTCATCGGCATGCTCCGCGGACGCCTGCGCTGGCCGCAGATCAAGGCGGCGCTGGTCGACGCGCTGCGCGTGTCCTCGGCCATCATGCTGATCGTCGTCGGGGCCTACCTGTTCGGCTACTTCCTGACCATCACGCAGTTCACGCAGAAGGCGGTCGAGCTGCTGGTGCACCTGCCGGTGGGCGCCTACGGCGTGCTGGCGCTGGTGATGGTGGGCTACCTGGTGCTGGGCGCGGTGATGGACGAGCTGGCGATGATCCTGCTCACGGTGCCCATTGTCTTCCCGGCCATGATGCAGCTGGGCTTCGACCCGGTGTGGTTCGGCGTCATCGTGGTGATGGCGGTAAGCCTGGGCATGATCTGCCCGCCGGTGGGCATGAACGTCTTCGTCATCAATTCCATCGCGCGCGACATCACGTTGATGGGCATCTACCGCGGCACCATGCCCTTCATCGGCGTGGACCTGCTGCGGCTGCTGCTGCTGTGTGCCTTTCCGATGCTGTCGCTGTGGTTGCCCGGCCTGCTGGCGTGAGCCAACTCAGCGCGGTGGGCCCTCGACGCCGTCGTTGCACCGCTCGCGATCAGACTGAAACGGGTGTCCACGACCACTGAGATCCGCCGGCGGGCGCCATTGAGCAGGACGGCACGATCGCGCGATGACGACGCGGCTCGTGTTTCTGGTGCCGGGCTTCTTCGGTTTCACCTCAGTGGGTGCGGTCAGCTACTTCGAGGACGTCCAGCGGACGCTCGGACGCGCGCTGCGCGGGCCGACGAGCGGCACTTCGTCGGCCACTCGACGGGGGGCCTGGACGTGCACCTGCTGCCGACCCCGGGATTGAGGGCATCAGGCGGCGAGTCGGCCAGGCAGATCGCCCGCCTGACGCGGACGGCGACATCGGTGGCCACACCGCACCACGCCACGCCACTGGCCAACCACTTCATCTCCGTGCACGGCCAGACCCTGCTGATGGTGCTCGGCGCGCTGGCCGTTTCAGGGCAAGGGCGCAGCGTGATCCTGGCCGCGGCCAAGGCCATCGCACGGGCCGCACGACTGGACGACCAGACGACTGGCTGAGGCGCTCCCAGGGGCCCTTCGAGCGCATCGCCGCCTGTCTGCTCGACAAGATCAGGTTCGATCGAAGCGACCCGGCGTGGGCCTACCTCGGCGAGATCGAGCATGACCAGGGTGCCGTGCTGCAGCTCACCCCGGAAGGCATCGACCTGTTCGATGCAGCCGTTGCCGACCACCCTGAAATCGACTACGGCTGCGTCGTCGCCGGCGTGCCCAAACCTCGTGAGGACCGGCACTTGAGTGAACTCCTCGACCCCGAGTACGTCGCGCTGCGCACGCTGTTCAGGCTGCTGCACGGTCTGACAGCGCGGCCGCACCCGCACTGGCCCTACCCGCGCCCGACCCAGGCGTCGCGGCCACGCCCGTCGTGGCCCCCTTCCCTGACCAGCCCGGTCGCGTTCAGGACGGTACGGCAGCGCGACCGGCACGGTGGCGCGCGATGATCGTCTTCATGATCTGCGCGGTGCCGTCGCCGATCTGGAAGCCGAGAACGTCGCGCAGGCGCTGCTCCATCGGTCCGCGGTCGTAGCCGCCGTGGCCGTGCATCAGCAGGCACTGGTGGATGGTTTCGTAGGCCAGCTTCGGCGCCCACCACTTGCACATCGCGGCCTCGGCGCTGTGCGGCGCGCCGCGGTCCTTCAGCCACAGGGCCTGCAGGCACAGCAGGCGCGCGGCCTCGACCTGGGTGTCGAAGTCGGCCAGCGGGTGCGACACGCCCTGGAACGCCGACAGCGGCTTGCCGAAGGCCTCGCGCTGGGCGACATGGACCCAGGTTTCGTCGAGCGCGACGCGCGCCACCGCCAGCACCTGCAGGCCGATCAGCGCGCGCGAGAAGTCGAAGCCCTGCATGACCTGCACGAAGCCCTTGTTCTCGTCGCCCAGTCGGTGGTCCACCGGCACGCGCACGTTCTCGAAGAACAGCGAGCCGCGGCCGATGGCACGCTGGCCATGGCAGTCGAAGCGGCTGCGCGTGAGTCCGCTGGCGTCGGTCGGCACCAGCAGTGCGGTGACGCCATGCGCACCGGAATCCACCGTGCCGGTGCGTCCGAACACCACCACCGCGTCGGCCTGGTCGGCGGCCGAGATCGAGGTCTTCTCGCCGTTGAGCACGTAGTCGCTGCCGACACGCTCGATGCGCAGGCGCAGGTTGCCGGCGTCGGAGCCGCCGCGCGGCTCGGTCAGCGCGATCGCCAGCAGCGCTTCGCCGCGCGTCAGCCGGTGCAGCCAGGGCGTCACGACCTCGGGCTGGCCGTGCTGCGACAGGATCTGGCCGTTCAGCGAGGCCAGCAGGTTGATGTAGGAGATCGACAGGTCGGCGCGCGCGATCTCCTCGTGGATCACACCGGCGGCCAATGTCGGCAGCCCCTGCCCGCCGGCGGCTTCGGGCAGTTCGGGCGCGATGAAACCGAGCTCGCCCATCGCGCGCATCAGGCCGCGGTCGAGCACGCGCGTGCGGTCGCGCTCCTGGAAGCCGGGGGCCACGCGCTCGCCGGCGAAGCGGCGCGCCTGGTCGGCGATGGCGCTCAGGTCACCGTCGAGGTAGGGATTCATCGCACTGTCTCCTGCAGCGGCGCCTTCACTTCGCGAACTTGCGGAACTGCGGCTTGCGCTTTTCCTTCAGCGCGGCCACGCCCTCTCTCGACTCGTCGGTGTCGTAGTAGAGCTTGAGCGCCATCATGCCCATGCCGGCAATGCCCGCCTGGTGCGCGGTGTCCATGTTGAAGCTGCGCTTGGCGATGGCCAGCGCGGTGGGGCTGCGCTCGCACAGTTCCTCGGCCCATTGCTGCACCACGGTGTCGAGCTGGTCGTGCGGCACGCAGGCATTGGCCAGGCCCATCGCCACCGCCTCGGCGCCGGAATAGCGGCGACAGAAGTACCACATCTCGCGCGCCTTCTTCTCGCCGACGACGCGCGCCAGGAAGGCGGTGCCGTAGCCCGGGTCGACCGAACCCATCTTCGGCCCGACCTGGCCGAACACGGCCTTGTCGGAACAGATCGTGAGGTCGCAGATCGTGGCCAGCACGTTGCCGCCGCCGATGGCGTAACCCTGCACGCGCGCGATCACCGGCTTGGGCACGTTGCGGATGGCGTCGTGCAGCTCTTCCATCGGCAGCCCGATGGTGCCGCGGCCGTCGTAGTTGCCGTCGTGCGCCGACTGGTCGCCGCCGGTGCAGAAGGCGCGGTCGCCGGCACCGGCCAGCACGATGGCACCGATGTCCTTGTCGTAGCCGGCCTTGTTCAGCGCCCGGATCAGTTCGTCGCAGGTGGTGCCGCGGAAGGCGTTCATCTTGTCCGGGCGGTTGATCGTGATCCAGGCGACGCCGTTGCGGACGTCATACAGGATGTCTTCGAATGGCATGGCTTGCTCCTTGTCGATGAATCAGCCGGCCATCGTCAGGCCACCCGAGACGCTGAGCACCTGCCCCGTCACGAAGGCCGCGTCGTCGCTGGCGAAGAAGGCGATGGCGCCGGGCAGGTCCTCGGGCCGGCCGATGCGGCCGAGCGGGATCGACCGCGTGAAGGCCTCGACCAGCTTGTCCGGGTTGCCGGCGCCCAGTTTGTAGTCCTCGAACAGTGCGGTCTCGGTCGGCCCCGGGCAGACCACGTTGACCGTGATGCCGTGGCGCGCGTGTTCGCGTGCGAGCGTCTTCGAAAAGGCGACCAGGCCGCCCTTGCAGGCCGCATAGACGGCCTCGCCGGAGGATCCGACCCGCGCCGCATCCGAGGCGATGTTGACGATGCGCCCGGCGCGGCGTGCCACCATGCCCGGCAGCACGGCGTGGTGCATGTGCAGCGCGCCGGTGAGGTTGATCGCGATCAGCCGCTCCCACTGCGACGGCTCGGTCTTCGTGAACGGCCGGAAGACGTCCCCGCCGGCGTTGTTGACCAGCACCGCGATGGCGCCGAGCTCACGC